>CANOCU010000021.1 GCA_947564645.1 uncultured Lachnospiraceae bacterium | reverse complement strand
GGCAAGGTCGTGCTCCACCAACTGAGCCACTCGCGCATATCACTTATCCGGCTTTATTTTCTTATGTATCGCTCGGACAAGTAATAATATACTATATCGCTTCCTCTTTGTCAACAGAATTTTTGATATTTTTAAAATTCAATAATCTTTTGATATTCTTTTAATTTTACACACAATTCAGTCTTTATCCTTCCCGGTAATTTCAGCCCCAGTATCTCCCTAAATTCCTGCTTTAACCAGGCAAATATTCCGTCCGGGAGCAGAGCACCATCCGTTCCTATTCCAGTTTCTCGGCACATTTTAACCGGTAAATGCGCTCCAACGACTCATTGATCCGCTCCTCCGAAATCGTTCCATCCTGTACAGCCGCCAGTACTGCATCATAAGCCGCATTGAAATCCTCTGGCATGAGAAGCATATCGACACCCGCTTCAATCGCCATCACCGCCGCCTGCTCCGACGTATAGTATTCAGTGATCGCTCCCATATCCAGGGCATCTGTAATGATCACACCCTGAAATCCAAGTTCATTTCTCAGAACATCCGTAACGATCACCCTGGACAGAGAAGAAGGCACTGCCTCCTCATCCACTGCAGATGCCGTAATATGGCTGACCATGACCAGATCCGCTCCTGCATCTATACCCGCTTTAAAAGGCAGCAATTCGTAGTTGCGCATTTCCTCCAATGTCTTGGTCGTCTCCACTCTTCCACTGTGTGTATCGCCCTCCACATCTCCTATCCCCGGAAAATGCTTCAGGCAGGAGCTCACACCGGCCCCTTCAATTCCACCCACCATATTGGAAACCATATCACTCACGGCCTGGGCATCCGATCCAAAAACCCGGTCCCCCAATTCACCTGTCTCAACATCTGCCAGATCGGCTACCGGCGCAAAATCCAGATTAAAGCCAAGCTCTCTCAGATAAGTGCCGATCGTCATTCCCGCCTCATATGCCTGTGCCGCATCTCCGGTCTGGCCGATCGCCGCCATATCGCCAACCTGTTCCACATCGATTCCGCTTTCCACCACTCTGCTGACAGATCCTCCTTCTTCGTCTACTGCCAGAAAGATCGGATATTTGCTCATCGAAAACGTATTCGACAGCATCTCTGTAATCTGCTCTTTATCCTTGATATTCTTCTTAAAATAGATCAGTCCGCCTATAGCGCACTTGTCCAGTGCTTCTCTTGTTCCATCTCCGGCCTGCGTAACCGTTGAAACACCGGTGATAACTTCCGGCTGCACGATAAACAGTCCTGCCACCTTATCCTCTATCGGCATCTCCGAAATATATGCCGTCACGATCTCACCCAGATAATCCTCCTCCGGCTCCTCTTCCACCGGCTCGGGTGCATCGATCACTACATCATGCGCTTCCTGCTCTTCCTGCAGCCTCTGCTGCTCCTCCGCAAGCTGCAGCTGTTCCTCCGCAAGCCTCTTCTGTCTGGCGACGCTGATAATGCTCCTTCCTGCAAAAACGCAGCCGCCGATCACGACTGCCATGAACACAAATACAACGGCATAGACTATGATCTGATTCCGAATCCTCCGACGGTGTCTGTAAGCGCGCCGGTCTTCCTCATCCCACTCCTCGTCATCTTCCTCCTCATCGTCATCCTCTGACTCGTCTTCGTCGTCCTCTATCTCATCCTCATCATCTTCCGACTCGTCCTCTTCTATCTCATCATCATCTTCTTCTGTCTCGTCGTCGTCATCTTCTTCCAACTCTTCATCCTCAAGTAATTCTTCATCCTCATATTCTTCTTCCGAATATCTCTTTTTTCTGCCGAATAGCTTTCCCATATCAATCCTCCTGTTGTTCGCCGTGCTTTTCTTAACAATAAGATAAAATCCACAGCAACTATACTATAACTTATTTTCAGAAAATATGCTACCGGATTTTACTTTTTTCGATATTCTTTTGCATCTGCCTGTTCTCTTTTCACACACGTCGAAGCGGGTACTAACTCTCTCAGAATTAATACCCGCTTCTATGCTACACTATCCAATGGCCTGTACCTCCACTTTTCTTCTTCCGTACTCTTTCCACTTCTCTTTCGTATGCATATACTGTAACGTCTTATTCTTTCCTCTTTTGTGATTCGTTACTTTCTCTCATGTACTCGATTACGTCTTTTTGTTTTGTCATTGGTTCCTTATTCATTTGTACTTTAAAATGGATTGTGGTTTATGTTTTCGGTGGACTGTACCTCCTTTTCTTTATTTTATCTATCTGAATTGGTTTTGTTTATGATTTAATTATATCAGGTTATTCCCATTTGTCAACACATTTTTTCAGAAAAATTATTATTTTTTCAATTTATTTGCTTTGCATCCAAATTATCACATTTTTTACGTCTTTTTCAACTATTTACTGTTATTTCCATGTCGAATCACGGTATAAAAGGCACATAAAACCGCGGCTTACCGAAGGCATTCCCGCAGGAACTCCCTGATCGATCCGAAGTATGTCTCCGGTTCCTTATCCTGGGCCTGTGCATGACCCGCTCCCTCTATGATCAGAAGCTCCTTACGGCACCGGGCCGCCTCATACAGGTCTCTGGACATCTGCACATTGATCATGGCATCCTCTTCTCCATGGATAAAAAGGATCGGCACCCTGCTCCTGACAACGGCATCGACCGCAGACGCGTCCTTCAGATCATAACCGCCTCTAAGCCTGAGGACCACACAGGCCGAATCAACAAGAGGAAATGCCGGCAGACCAAACCACTCTTTGATCTTCTCTCCGAACATGGAATAGGCATCTGTATAGGCACAATCCGAGATAACCGCAACGACATTATCCGGCAGTGATTCTTCCCCTGTCATCATCAGGGCCGTGGCTGCTCCCATGGATTGCCCGTGAACAATGATCTGTGCGTCTCCGTCCTGCGAGAGTATGTAATCCAGCCAAAGCATACAATCGTAATGATCCGACCAGCCCATTCCGATGAAATCACCGTCGCTCTCTCCCTGACAGCGCAGATCCGGTACGATGACATGGTATCCCTCCTCATAATACCAATAGGCAAAAGGATACATTTCCTCCTTCCATCCCGTATACCCATGTAAAACAAGCACCCACGTATGGCTGTCTTCATCAGTAAGGAACTCGTTTGCAACCAGCCTGTAACCATCCACGCTTACCACGGAGATCACCTGGGATCTCACGGTTTCCAACCATATATTCATCTCGTTCAGCATGATCTGGCGATTGACCTTAATATCTGAAGTCTGTACCTGAGCCGCATAGCTTTCATCCGTTATTCTTTCGAACGCCTGCAATTTCTCCATAAAAGAAGGAACCAGGGCAGCGCTGACAAGAAAATTGACCAAAATAAAGTATATCACAAGAACCGAAATAGTCAGTGTTCCTGTTATGATCCAGATTCTTTTTCTTCCACCGCTTTTCTTTTGACTCATAAATCCCGTTTCCTCACGCGCCCTGTATTTTTACTTGTATGCTTATATTTCTATTTTACTTCAAACTTTCACACAATTCCATCCGGTCGCTGTGATTTGTCTCTTCCATTTTATGGTATCAGATCAAAAAAAGAGACAGCCGTATTTCCCATACGCCGTCTCCCATCCTTACTGCACTTTTTCCTCATGTCATCCCCTGACACAAAAGCCCGTCCTGAATCCTCTAAATCTGCATTAGCACAAAGATATCATAGATCGCCTTGATAGCCGTCTCGAAATCTGCATTGGATACACCGATGATAATGTTAAGCTCGCTGGAACCCTGATCGATCATCTTGACATTGACATTGGCATGTGCCAGTGCGGAGAAGATCCTTCCCGCCGTTCCACGGGTCGATTTCATGCCACGCCCCACAACGGCGATCAGCGCAAAATCTCCTTCGATATCGATATGATCCGGGTCTGCCAGTCTGTGGATCGCCGATACGACCCGCTGTTCCTTATGCATAAACTCATCCTGATGAACAAACACCGTCATCGTATCAATACCGGACGGCACATGCTCAAAGGAAATACCGTTTTCTTCAAATGCCTGCAGCACCTTACGGCCAAACCCGATCTCGGAATTCATCATATCCTTATCGATATTCACCGCGCAGAAGCCCTTTTTGCCTGCAATACCGGTGATCACATACTTTGATTTCTGGCAAGTGCTCTCTACGATCCATGTGCCGTTGTCATCCGGAGCATTGGTATTACGGATATTGATCGGGATTCCTTCCCTTCTGACCGGAAAGATCGCATCCTCATGAAGCACTGACGCTCCCATATAGGCCAGCTCACGCAGCTCTTTATAAGTGATCGTATCAATCCCCTCCGGTTTGTATATGATCCGGGGATCTGCGATCAGAAATCCGGATACATCCGTCCAGTTCTCATACACATTGGCTTTGATCGCACGTGCCACGATCGATCCGGTAATATCGGAACCTCCCCTGGAAAAAGTCTTCACCGTTCCGTCCGCATAAGCTCCATAGAATCCGGGAACCACTGCTGACGGCAGCTTCTCCAGCCTTTCCCGCAGTCTCACGTTCGTAACTTCTGCATTGAACTCCCCATTTTCATCAAAAAGGATCACATCCGCGGCATCCACGAACTCAAAACCAAGATAATTTGCCATTATGATACCATTCAGGTATTCGCCTCTGGACGCAGCATAATTACTGCCGGCCTTGTTCTTAAAGTTCTTTTCGATCACCTTAAATTCTTCGTCCAGAGAGATCTTAAGCTCCAGGCCATCGATGATCTCCTGGTATCTGTCCCTGATCGCTTTGAGCTGTTGCTTAAAATCCTTTCCTTCCTCCGCCAGATCATAACAGGCATACAGCATATCCGTTACCTTCGTATCGTCAGCATCTCTTTTACCCGGTGCAGAGGGAACGACGAATCTGCGTTCCGGATCCGCATGAATGATCTCTCCTACTTTTTTGAACTGTTCCGCACTTGCCAAAGAACTACCGCCAAATTTCACTACTTTTTTCATATCCTGCTCCTCTGTTCCAAAATACCTTTCCTTTTCCCGGATCACGCGCTCAAGATCCTGATCCTGTTAATACATCCGCCGATCTTCTCTATCCTGTCATTAAATTCTTTTTCCGTCATCACCTGTGTCATAAACGCAAACTCTTCTGCGATGCCCACATTGATCTCAGCCAGGGATCCAAAAGCCGCCAGCGCTTCTTCCTTCTGCCCGCTCTTTACTCTGACAAAGAATTTGCCCTGATCGCTCTCAATATCGGCAACCTTAACATCCTCGTTTTCCCAGAAGCACATAACCGTCTTGCCCGGATGTCTGGCACAGTCCACGACATCTGAGACAACGGCGCTTGCTGTAGGAAGCTTACCAGCTCCCCGCCCGTAATACATGGAATCTCCCAGCATATTACCGTGTACATATACTGCATTGAACACATCATTCACGCTGTAGAGCGGATGAGTCCTGGAGATCATAAAGGGAGCCACCATCGCAAAGAAACCTTCCTTCTTATCTCTGCTCATGGCCAGAAGCTTTATGGATTTGTTCATCTGCTTAGCATATACGAAATCCGCTGCGGATATTTTCGTGATACCTTCCGTATAAATTTCCTCATATCTGACATTCTTGCTGCACATAAGAGAGGACAAAATGGCAATCTTACGGCAGGCATCATATCCTTCCACATCCGCTTCCGGATTCTTCTCCGCGTATCCTTTCTCCTGCGCCTCCTTCAATACCTCTTCGAAATCAGCGCCTTCTTTATCCATCTTAGTTAAAATATAGTTTGTAGTGCCGTTTAAAATACCAGTAATGGAATCGATTTTTTCTGCTGTCAGGGAATAGTTAAGCGGCCTTATGATCGGAATCCCGCCGCCTACACTCGCCTCAAACAGATAATTGCAGTGTTTCTCTCTGGCAATACTGATCAGTTCCGGTCCATGACTGGCAACCAGCTCCTTATTGGAAGTGCACACGCTTTTGCCCGCAAGCAGCGCCTGCCTGGAAAACTCATACGCCGGATGAACGCCTCCCATCGTCTCGCAGATCACCGTAACTTCCGGATCATTCAAGATCACGTTGTAATCATGCACAACCTTACTCTCATAGGGGTCTCCTGGAAAATCCCTCAGATCCAGAATATATTTGATATTCAGACGGGCCGCCGCTCTTTTCTCGATATCCTTCTTATTTGTCTCAATAACCTCAACGACTCCGCTTCCCACCGTTCCATATCCCAATACCGCTACATGAATCATAATGCTGCTCCTCTCTTACTCCCTTAATGTATCGTATCTGTTTATCTTCTCCTACTCACTGGCCAGGATCTTCACGTTATGAACACCAGCCTTTGCCTCCATGGCGTCGATCATCTCCGAAATATCTCCGGTCGTAGGAAGAACCTGTACACTGAGACTCAAAGATGCCACACTGTTGATCGGAATACTCTGGTGGATGGTCAGAATATTAGCGCCGCAGTCCGCTACGATCTTCAATACATCAGACAGAAGACCTGTCTCATCATCCATCTGGAATGTCAGCGTGATCGTCGTCCCCTGCGCATTTTCATGAAAGGGAAAAATATCATCCTTATATTTATAGAAAGAACTGCGGCTGATCCCCACTTCATCAACTGCTTCCTGTATGGAAAGGGCCTTCCCGGATTCCACCAACCGTTTTGCTTCCACCACCTTGAGCAAAACCTCCGGAACAGCCTTCTGCTTCACTACAAAATAGCCATTTTTCTCCCGCATTGTACTATCATGCCTTTCTATCCGTGTATGCCCGCCTGCATCTCCCATACGTGTACAATTGTTTGTCAACGTCTTTATCATGAAGACAGTTGTTTGTTGCCGAAAGATATCTTAGCACAACTGCATAATAAAGGCAAGTATAATTTGTAGAAAAACAACGAAAAACAAATAAAGGAGCAAACCTGTTTCCTGTCTGCCCCTTTTCAGCATAATTAATTCAGCCTTTCAGACTGTCAGATCAGCGGATACCGATCCGTTAAAGTCTTAACGATCGCACGCGCTTTCTCAATCCCCGCTTCCCCTTCTTTGATCACAACAGATACTGCCTCGGCAACCTGATCCATATCTTCCGTATTGAAACCGCGGGACGTAACTGCCGGCGTGCCAAGACGGACACCGCTGGTGACAAACGGTGATTTCGGATCATTCGGAATGGTATTCTTATTTGCAGTAATGTTTGCCTCATCCAGAAGCTTTTCAAGCGCTTTACCGGTCACATCATAAGCTGTCAGATCTACTAACATCAGATGATTGTCCGTTCCACCGGATACGATCTTAATGTCCCTGCTCTGCAGCCCCTTGCAAAGCGCCTGCGCATTGTCGATCACACCCTGCTGGTATTCCTTGAAGGAAGGCTCCAGCGCTTCTTTAAAGCAGACTGCCTTCGCAGCAATCACATGCATCAGCGGCCCTCCCTGCGTACCGGGGAAAATAGCCTTGTTAAAGTTATATTTGTCTGCCGCCTCCTGGCTGGACATGATCATGCCTCCGCGCGGACCACGCAGTGTCTTATGCGTTGTCGTAGTGGTAACATGAGCATAGGGGATCGGGCTTGGATGCAGTCCCGCTGCTACCAGACCGGCAATGTGTGCGATATCCACCATCAATACCGCTCCCACTTCATCTGCGATCTCCCGGAATTTCTTAAAATCAATCGTCCTGGCATAAGCAGAAGCGCCTGCCACGATCATTTTCGGCCTGCACTCCAACGCGATCCTGCGCACGTTATCATAATCGAGGAATCCCTCGTCATTCACACCATACGGCACACAATTAAAATACTTCCCGGACAGATTGACCGGTGAACCATGGGATAAATGTCCGCCATGATCCAGGTTCATACCCATGAAAGTGTCTCCCGGCTCCATAATGGCAAAAAAAGCTGCCATATTAGCCTGCGCTCCCGAATGTGGCTGTACATTAACATACTCACAGCCAAACAGTTCTTTCGCTCTGTCTCTTGCCAGGTTCTCCACCACATCCACACATTCGCAGCCGCCATAGTATCTTTTGCCGGGATATCCCTCCGCATACTTGTTTGTCAGCGGACTTCCCATAGCTGCCATCACAGCCTTGCTCACCCAGTTCTCGGATGCGATCAATTCAATATGAGAGTTCTGGCGTTGCTGCTCAGCCTCGATTGCCTCCGCGATCTCCGGGTCCGTTCTTCTTACATCATCCAATGAATACATTCCTTGTCCCTGCCTTTCTTCTATTCCAAAAGTAAATCTGCATCCAGCTGATAAAATTCTGTATAAGTATATCACAGGCATTTACATGGGCGCAACAGAATGTTACAAACTTATGGCAAAATCCCCGCCGTACATGTTATACTGAAAAAAGAGAGCCATTCCGGCGCCCTGCAGACCAGACTCACCATGAATCCGACAGAGAGGGAAACAAACCATGTACCACATCATCATGAACCCGACATCCAAATCCGGCAAGGGACTTTCCATCTGGCAGACACTGGAACCCATTCTGCGTGAAAAGGGAATCCCCTACCGACTCTACCAGTCGACTTATACAGGACATGTGACAGAACTGACAAGACAGATCACCTCGGTTATTCCGGGACAGCCTGTCAATCTGATCGTACTTGGCGGCGACGGTACGGTAAATGAAGCTTTGCAGGGGATCGAGAACTTTGATAACGTGAATTTCGGTTATATTCCTACCGGCTCCAGCAATGATCTTGCCAGAGCGCTTGGTTTATGTCATGACCCCAAAGAACTGCTTCTACAGATCCTTGATGCCTCTCATGCCCATATGGTAGACCTCGGAATCCTGACTTACGAAAGCAATACAGAAGTTGTGTCCAGGCTTCACAGCCGTTTCACACACAAAAGCCGGTATTTTGTCGTCAGCAGCGGGATCGGATTCGATGCCGCCGTCTGCGAGGAAGCGCTGTCTTCTCCCGTCAAAGATGTTTTAAACAAATTGAAACTTGGCAAGCTGACCTATCTTTGTATCGCCTTGAAACAGTTATTTACGGCAAGAGCCATTTCCTGTGAGATAACACTGGACGGTAAGAAAACTGTTTTCGTGCCAAAGCTGCTGTTTACGGCTCTAATGATCCACCCTTATGAAGGCGGCGGTTTCTGTTTCTGCCCTCAGGCTGTCAACAGCGACGGACTATTAGATCTGTGCGTCGTGGGGGATCTGCCAAAACTCCTGATCCTGTTTGCCCTGCCTACTGCATTTATCGGCAAGCACTATCTGTTCCCGAAGATCGACCATTACAGGGCTTCTTCCGTTCAGATCAAAACCTCTGCTCCTCTCTGGGTACATACGGACGGAGAAGTATATCTTAAATCGGACTGGATCAGCGTCTCCTGTCTCAAACAGCGCCTTCGCTTTTTAGTATAAGATTGAACATAATGAATACTTTTTCATGAAAAATTAAGAAATATTTATGGAATTCTTATTTTGACTTTTCATCCCAATCTGCTATCATATCTTCTATGAGTTGACAGCATGTCATATATATAAAGAGATATCAGCAGACAGAGCCTGGAAACTTTCATAATAACTGTCATGAAGATCAGTCAGACAAATGGGGAATTTATCATGGAAAATTATTCAAAGAATCATCAAAGGACGGCACGCCTACAGCCTGCCATATTGCAGAAGCATGGTCCGTTTATTCAGTTTATGTTAAAATACAGACATGCGGTTCCGTTGATCATTTACGGTATCATCTATCTTTCGTGGTTTGGTCATTTAGAGCGTACTGTCACCAGTCATTATCAGGTCATTCATGTGGCTTTCGATGATTATATCCCCTTCTGTGAGGTGTTCGTCATCCCCTATCTGCTCTGGTTTGCCTATGTAGCGGTGGTAGTGATGTATTTCTTCTTTCGTGACCGGGATGATTACTTCAGGATCTGTACTTTCCTTTTTACCGGAATGACGATCTTTCTTCTGGTCTCAACGCTCTGGCCTAACGGGCATCATTTGAGACCTTACATCATGCCGAGAGATAATGTATTCACTCATATGGTGGCAGCCCTTTACCGGGCAGACACTCCCACGAACCTGTGGCCAAGCATTCATGTCTACAATTCGCTCGGATGTCATATAGCAGTCATGAGAAGCCACAGTTTAAGAAAATATAAGGGAATCAGGATTGGTTCTTTAATCCTGTGCGTTTCCATCATACTGTCCACCGTATTCATCAAACAGCACTCTCTGTTCGATGTGATGACCGCTTTTATCCTGGCTGCAGTCATGTACGGCCTCGTGTACCGCTCGGACGTACTGTTCAATTTCTACCGCAGCACACAGAGCCGCAGGAAACGTAACCCGAAGGTTGGCTAGAGTTTTGAATAGATTCCGATATTTTATCATCAGAAAATCCGTAACGACAGGGCACTCCCCATCCGTTACGGATTTTGTTTCTTCCCGCAAGCGGCAAGCCAGGTAATCGCCTGCAAACATTTGACAGATGCAGCGAAGATCAGTTGAATTTATAAAATCTGCGGCAGAGCTTATATCCTTCCACCGATATCTTACGTCCGCCCTTTCCCGGCAGATTCATGGAATTTCCAAGCACACCATAGCGCAGACGCATATAGATCCCGATATCCTTCTGTTTGATGTACTGCCACAGCTCCTGCTTCTTCTCAAGCGCCTCCTCCGTTCCGGCACGTATTAATAATATAGAAGAAATGACCGTGATGATCTCCAGATAATTGAACATGTAATTCTTCAGTTTACGGTTGGACAGGACTTTCGCTTTATGATCCGCCAGATAATCGACCATCAGTTTATTGACCCTGATCTGCTGATCGACCCTCGATATCATAATCTCCTCGTTAACGGACTGTCCCTCCCTTCCGATATAATAGCGATAGAAATTAACATCCAGATAGTACATATTCCTGACAAATGGCAACGGTTCAAACACGAAAATATTATCCACATAGAACGTATGCTCCGGCAGATTCATTCCGCACTCCCGCAAAAGCCTGGTCCGAAAAATAACAGAATGCATTAAGATATACTGTCCTTTATGAAAGTGCTTCACTTCATTCCAGGTAAAGATCCGGTCCTGAGGCAGGGCGTGCCGGTATTTCATGACCTTATGCTTCTTCTCGCCTTCCTTCTCATAGACAAAATTACTGATCAGCATATCCAGACCGGAATCCCCAGTAGTAATATCTCTCAGTACCTCCAGAATCTTAAGATATGCGCTCTCCTTCACCCAGTCATCACTGTCAACCACTTTAAAATACAGTCCCGAAGCATGTTCTAACCCGGCATTGACCGCAGACCCATGTCCGCCGTTTTCCTTATGCACTGCTTTGATAATGGACGGATATCTTGCCTCATATTCGTCTGCAATGGCCCCGGTTCTGTCCGTGGAGCCGTCATCCACGATCAGAATCTCCACATCCTCTCCACCCACAAGAAGCGAATCGATGCACTTGCGCATATAAGCTTCCGAATTGTAGCTTGGTATTGCCACTGATAATAATTTCATGTCTTATTCCCCTTATCGCTGTGTTCTGTTCTATTCTGCTCTCTTATATTCTGCCCGGATTACAAATCTTTTATAATGTCAAAGCATCCCCTGTATTTTCACACGCCGTATCCTTGTATTTCCCGGATACCGTATTTCCTGCATTCTCAGACGCCGCGCTTCATCTCCATATAATCTGCATACGCAGCAAACGCCGAAGGAATCGGATAACGGCTCTTCGTCTCCCTGGGATCGATAAAGATATATGCCTGTCCGTTCTCTTCTTCCTGCGCTGCCTTTCCCGCGCCCGCCATGTCAGCCTTCATCAGCTCATCCACACGCACCTGATAGCCGATCATATGCCATTCCTTATGTGTAAAGATATGTTTGGAAGGCTCTAACCTCTGTATGCGAAGCGGCGACATGCCTGACTGCCTCAAATAGGACAACACTTCATCCTCACTCAGATGCCCTTCCAACATGGGAAACTCATACATACCGGCAAGCAGTCCCCTGGCGGCTCTCTTATGAAGCGCCACATACTGCTCATCCAGAATGACCAGCACCGTCTTTTTCTCTGTTTTGCGTGCTTTCTTCGGCGCCTTCTTCGGATACTCCGCTATCCGGTCCTGCAGCCTTGCCTGGCATAGATCATACCAGGGACATTCTTCACATTTTGGACTGCCGTTGGGGATACATACCATAGCGCCAAGCTCCATAAGCGCCTGATTGAAATCGCCCGGCCGCTCCTGCGGCATCACGGCCTTTAATTCCTCTTCTATGGATCTCTTCACACGAACGTCAAGAATATCCCTGTCATCCAACCGCAGTCTTGAAAGGATCCGCAGTACATTACCATCCACCGCCGGTATCGCCTTCTGAAATGCGATCGAAGCAATGGCTCCCGCCGTATAACTTCCGATCCCGGCAAGTCCGATCAGCTGTTCATACTCTCCCGGCATCTCTCCACCATATTCCGCTACGATCTGCATCGCGGATTTCTTCAGATTTCTGGCGCGGTTATAATACCCCAGTCCCTCCCACAGCTTCAGAAGATGCTCTTCCTCCACAGCCGCAAGGCTCTCTATATCCGGCAGATATCTCAGGAAGCGGTCATAGTAGGGCTTTACCGCCTCAACTCTCGTCTGCTGAAGCATGATCTCCGACAGCCATACATGATACGGTGTCGGCTCCTCACGCCAGGGCAGGATCCGTCTTCCGGCATCGTACCAGGCAAGCAAAGGCTTGGCGATCAGATCCAGGCTGTCCAATACAACAGGAACCTGCTCGTGAATCGTCATGCTGTCCGGCTCCACCAGGCAATCGTAGGCAAGCAGACGCACGCCGGCTCTTCTTGCCTTCTTAAGCGCTTCTCCAAAGGCCGGCTGCGTATCCCAATTCGGTTCCACATGCCTGATTCCCTTCATCTGAACAACGAAGATCAGATAGGCTTCATATCCCTGTGTACACGCTTCTGCCAGTTCCTCCACATGCTTTATGGCCCGCTCAGAAGGTGCATCGGGAAATGCCGCTATATTGTCCTTCTCCAGCGTAACGCCCTTAACCTCTATAAAAGCCCGTTCCCCCGCCTCGCTCTCCACATAGAAATCAAAGCGGGAATTTCCGAAAGTTGTCTCCGGTCTTACCTGACTGACATCCCGATAGAGTCCACCGCCTGCAAGCCACTCACCCACTGCTTTATTCGGCGCAAGGGAATCCATATTGATCAGTCTTCCATCCTTATCCACCGCTACCAGATCATAAGCCGTGGATCGCTGCGGATTATCACTCTTCTCCAGAAAGACCAAAGCATTGTCCCGCAACAGCTCCCGGCATCTTCCGGTATTCCTGACATGCACTTTCATCCGCTCACCGGCAATATCCACATAGGCAATAAACCGGTTCACCCGCTCTATAAAGTTTGCAGCGATCATATTGTCATATTTCATATTATGTAAACCGCTCTGTTCTTTCTCTTATCGTCTCATCATCTATCTCGCTCTTCCAAAACCGACGGCTGCCCGGTCAGGTCAGTCAACTGCTGTCCAGCTCTTCTTCCGTTTCATCGCAGGGAACCTTCTTCCGGTAAGGAACTCTGGCTGCAGGCACCACCTCTGACGCCTGTATGGTATGCAGCGACTGATCATCAAAAAATATATGCGCCCCAAACGCCTGCAAAATCTCTTTCTTGCGGATCCCTCCCAGGAAAAATACCTCGTCGATGCGAACATTCCAGGCGCGGAGCGTACGGAGCACTCTCTCGTGCGTCGGTGCACATCTGGCTGTCACAAGCGCAGTCCTGATCGGCGCTTCCTCAGCCGTACAATCCTTCTGCAGATCGGACAACATCTTAAGAAACTTGGCGAAAGGCCCTGCCCCCAGCGGATTATTGGCATTACGCCTCTCATTCTCCTCGAAAGCCTCAAGCCCCTGCTCCTTGAAAATCTGTTCCGATTCATCAGAAAAAAGCACGGCATCCCCGTCAAAGGCGATACGAATCTGCCTGATCTGATGGTCACAGTCATAGGTTCGAAGGCCGTCGGTACAGATGATACCGGCTGCTATGTTGGAATCTATGGCGCTCTGCACATCATCCTCATAGGCCGACAGAAACAGATCGGTCTTAAAAGCTGTCAGATACGGCGCCAATGACGCACCGCTGGCAAGCACAGCCCTTGTGATATTCAGCCCATAGTGCTCGATCGCATGAAAGACACGAAGCGAGGAATCCGGACTGTTCCGGGACATGATGATAACTTCCACACTCTCTTCCCTGCCTGGCAGCTTATTTAAATTGAGCAGTGCCTTGATCAAAGGGAATCCCGGGCCCGGCTGCAGGATCTCATTTTCATGTTCTACCTGATACCTGCAATATGCCTCCACACCATCCGCCTCAAATATCGTATTCTCATAAGTCAGGTCAAAAAGCGCTCTGGAAGAAACGCCCACCACCAGCTTATTGTCAAGATCAAATGCCATAGTAACCTCCCGTTTAGAATCAGATTCACTCCGGTGCTCGTATCTTATGGCATTATCCTGACAAATACGAGAACTTATCGCAGCCTGTTACACTCGTATTTCTCAAAAGTCAACAGACAGTTCTTAAGTTCCTCATACCGCTCTTCCACATCGCCTTCCTTAATCTCCAGATCAACGGCCATCGCCATCGTGTTGATCATCTCATCTGTGATTCTATGGCGGAGCGCGGCAAGGATATTGAGTCTTGACTCATAGGTATCTGCCTCCAGAAACTCCATCACCAGAGGATCGATATTCAGTTGTTCGTCTGCCGTCTCTGCCTGTATCCGCTCTACCGGCCCATCGGACCCGGATGCGCCCGGCTTCATCGGTTCTTCCGTTTCCTGTGATTCGGACAACAGCTCCAAATCCTGTAATAGCTCGAAGCGGTATTGCTGTGCTGCTTCCGGATACTTCACACGGTCTACTTCTTCCATAAACATGGCAAGCGGTCTGACATAGATCTGAAAAGTGTCATACATCGCCTGATAGACCACCATCGTCTCTCCGGTCTCGCTGTGCTTCGCGAGGCAGCGGATCTGATATACATTTCCTTTAAAATGTCTGTACATCTCCTGCGGTTTGGGATTCGCTCTCATGCTTGCACCTCCATGCATAGGTATTCTATTCCTACCTACCATAGTCCCTCTTTTCGTACTAACCCCAGTCCGTCATATTCAAGATTGTTCCGGGGCTGTTCAAATATGTTTTACAATTCATACTCTACTAGTATAATCCCAAATCGAAAAAAAGTCATTCCTTTCTGTACATGAAAAATCAGACATTATGTACCAGAACATTTGTTCTTATTATGAGTATAGAATATATGTTCGATTTTGTCAATCCTTTACAGATCATACCAAAAAGTACATGACTCATGACCAAATTCTGCCTGTGACAATCGATCCCTCAGAGCCAGCTTATCTCTGACGTCCATCCCCGTAAGTTTCCGGTGATGAAGGCGCACCGTGTATTCCCTGCTTCCGTCCTCATTCGTCACCCTCGTCATCATCACTCCACAGTTGTCAAAACCCTGCTTCCTCAGATATTCCCTCGTGCTCTGCACATACTCCTCTTCCAATGCAAGATAGTAATGATTCTCCTCCGCACGCTGCTTATTCTCCCTGCTCATCACCGTTCCCTTTATACAGAAGATAATGAGCAGGATCAGCAGAACCGTAAACATTCTAAATTTCTTATCAGACATAAGCGCCTACCCCTCCTTAGCATTCCTCTCATATGGATCCAACAGCGTTATCTGCAAATACAATAGCACAATTAATGTACCATAAATCGGACTTATACGTTTTAGATAGGAAGCAGTAAAAAAGGGACTGAAATTTTATCAATTTCAGTCCCGGTCTACGAAGACAATCTACCCGGACAGATCCCGGATAATATAGCCCCGTCAATTGGGCATAAGGAAGAAAAGATCCATTTTCACGGCTTTTCTCCCCATCAGCTCCTCACTCCGCTCATCCGGCTGGAAGGTCGCGGCATAGAGATCAAAATGGGTACCGTCCATCACCCGCTCTCCCTCGGGATTCACCACCGTAAACGCCCTTGCCGCGATCTGCAGCGTCGTCTGTACGGTCTCTCCCGCCTTGACATGAACCCGTTTGAACGCACAGAGTGAGGGATTCTTAGGCGCATATGCAGAGTCCGTATTTCTGATATAGATCTGAACCACATCGTCCGTGTCACGCTGCCCCTTATTCTGCAGGGTTACTTTGACGGACATTTCTTCCGGTGGATTGATCCCTATAAGCTCTGCCTCCGTCACTTCCACATCCCCGTAAGTCAGACCGAATCCAAACGGATACTGCGCCATCTCCTCCATATAACGGTAAGTCCTGCCTGCCATGCTGTAATCGGTAAATTCCGGCAGCCTGTCGCTGTCCTCATAGAAAGTAACCGGCAGCTTACCGGACGGGGAAACGGCTCCGAACAGGATCTCGGCCGCATTCCTGCCTCCTCTGGCGCCCGGATACCATAACTGCACGACAGCATTAAAATGCTTCGCCGCATAGCGCAGATCCATGGCGCTTCCTGTCATCAGGCACAAGACCACCGGCTTACCCACGGAAGCCACCGCCTCCATCAGGTCTCTCTGGGGTTTCGGAAGCAGCAGATCCGTCTTGTCCCCGGACGCATAGCTGTTGCCGGTATCTCCCTCTTCTCCTTCCAGTGTCTCATCCAGTCCCAGACACAATACTACCACATCGCTGTGCTCCGCAACGATCCTGGCCTCTGCCAGTCTGTCCCCCGCAATAGCCAGCGCCTCCGTCTTATCCTCGAACAAACCGCATCCTTCCGAGAACAGGACTCTTAGCTTGCCGTCCACATAGTCGCGGATGCCTTCCGCAACCGTGATATATTCCGACGATGTCCCGTGATAATTGCCAACCAGGGGCCTGCGGCTGTCCGCATTGGGGCCGATCACGCCGATCGTCCTGATCTTGTCCATATGCAAAGGAAGGATGCCGTCATTCTTAAGCAGAACGATACTCTCCCTGGCGGCCCGGTCTGCCAGCGCAATATGCTCTTCGCATTCCACCACTTCGTAATTAAGCCTGTCATACTCCGTTTCATCAAAAAGCCCTAGCAGGAATCTGGTGGTAAACAGGCGCACTGCCGCCTCGGTGATACTCTCTTCCGTCACCAGCCCCTCTTTAAGCGCCTCCAGCAGATGCAGATAAGTCACGCCGCAGTTTAAGTCACATCCGGCATTCAATGCCATGGCGGCGGACTGCGCCGGTGTTGCAGTCACCATGTGATGCTCATGAAAATCCCGGATCGCCCAGCAATCGGACACGAAATGTCCCTCAAAATTCCATTTTCCTCGCAGAATGCCGCCAATCAACGTCTCGCTTCCGCAGCAAGGTTCCCCGTTCGTCCTGTTATAAGCGCCCATCACCGCCTCCACGTGCGCTTCTTTGACAAGCGCCTCGAAAGCCGGCAGATAAGTCTCCTCCATATCCTTCGGGCTTGCCTTGGCATTAAACTCATGGCGCAGCGCCTCCGGCCCGGAATGCACGGCAAAATGCTTCGCACAGGCCGCCGCCTTCATGACCTCCCCGTCACCCTGCAGTCCCCTGACGAAGGAAACGCCCAGTCTGGAAGTCAGATAAGGATCCTCCCCATAAGTCTCATGTCCCCTTCCCCATCTGGGATCCCGGAAGATATTGACATTGGGCGACCAGAAGGTAAGCCCCTTATAGATATCCCTGTCATCGTGGGCCGAATACTCATTGTATTTTGCCCTGCCCTCCGTAGCCACGCATTCCCCGATCCTGCCTGCCAGTTCTTCATCAAAGGCCGCCGCGATACCGATCGCCTGCGGAAATACCGTGGCCACTCCTGCTCTTGCCACGCCGTGCAGCCCCTCTCCCCACCAGTTGTAGGCAGGAACACCAAGCCTTTCGATCGCCGGCGCCTCATACCGCAGCTGCCCGGCACGTTCCTCCACCGTCATCTGTGCCACCAGCCCGGACGCCCTCTTTCTTGCCTCTTCTCTCGTCATGTGATACCCTCCTTCATTTTATAGTAAACGAAATTTCTACTGTCGTTAACTATATATTTCACATCATAACAAAGTCCGTTCCCATAATATCTTTCATCGCTTCATGGATTCTGTCTCTTACCTATATCTCACGTATCTCACGCTCTATGCCCCTTGTGCTCTATGGCTTTCCCATAATGTATCAGAATAACAGGTGCTATAGCAACCTCAAACTCTGCCCGGCCGCAACAACTTGCAGTCAGTGCCTTGTAGACAGGCACCCAGATCACAAATTGTTTCATAGCTGAACTGTTACATAAATATTCATATTTTATGTCTTTTTCCTTGTGAAACACGGGAAGCAGTGGTATACTAACTTCGGCAATTATAATATAAGCTCTGCATCCGATGCATATCTGGTGTTATTTATCGCGTATCTATGGTGTATTTTTATGCAGAATCTAACCTTTCCATGCGCCGCAGAACCTTTCTGGCCGCAAGAGTGCTTCGATGCCGGAGCTTACCTGCACAAACTATAGAAAAGGGAGTACAAACAAATGAAAAAGAAAAAACTGTTACGAGGAGCGGGCCTGATGCTTCTTTGCCTTGCGCTTCTGCCGCTGACCGCGTTCGCCGCGGAAGCGGAGGCCGAGTACATACCCGCCATGTATGCCACTTTCTGGGCGCTGATTCCGCCTGTGGTCGCGATCGTGCTGGCCCTGATCACGAAGGAAGTCTACAGCTCACTCTTCATCGGTATCCTGGTGGGCGGCCTGTTCTATTCCGGCTTCTCCTTCGAGGGAACGCTCACCCACATTTTCAACGACGGCTTCGTCTCCGTCCTGTCCGACGGCTATAACGTGGGGATCCTGGTGTTCCTCGTGATCCTGGGCGCCATGGTGAGCCTGATGAACCGTGCAGGCGGTTCCGCAGCCTTCGGACACTTTGCCAAAGAGAAGATCAAGACCAGGGCCGGCGCGCAGCTTGCCACCATCGTTCTCGGCGTTTTGATCTTTATCGACGATTATTTCAACTGCCTTACCGTGGGCAGCGTCATGAAGCCCGTCACGGATGAGCATAAGGTCTCCCGGGCAAAACTGGCCTATCTGATCGATGCCACCGCGGCGCCTGTCTGCATCATCGCACCGATCTCCTCCTGGGCGGCGGCTGTTTCCGGTTTCGTGGAGGGCGAAGACGGATTCTCCATCTTCATCCGCGCGATCCCCTACAACTTCTATGCGATCCTGACCATCGTCATGATGATCGCACTGGTACTCATGAAGGTGGATTTCGGTCCCATGAAGACCCATGAAGCCAACGCCCTGAAAGGCGATCTGTTCTCCACCGGCAAGAAGGAATCCGCGCAGGATACGGAGATCGTGAATCCCAAGGGAAAAGTGATCGACCTGCTGATCCCCATCATCCTGCTGATCATCTGCTGTGTCATCGGCATGATCTATACGGGAGATTTCTTTGCCGGTGCCGGTTTCGTCGAAGCCTTCTCCAATTCCGACGCTTCCGTCGGTCTTGCACTGGGCAGCATCTGCGCCATGCTCCTGACGATCATCATCTATCTGATCCGGAGAGTCTTAAACTTCAAGGACTGCATGGCCTGTCTGCCCGACGGCTTCAAGGCTATGGTTCCGGCGATCCTGATCCTGACCTTCGCCTGGACGCTGAAAGCCATGACGGATTCCCTGGGCGCGGCAACTTTCGTGGCCGACGCCGTCCAGAAGAGTGCGGGATCTTTCATGAACTTCCTGCCGGCGATCATTTTCATCGTGGCATGTTTCCTCGCATTCTCCACCGGAACTTCCTGGGGAACCTTTGGTATCCTGATCCCGATCGTCGTGAATGTGTTTATGAATACCAATCCGCAGCTGATGATCATCTCCATCTCCGCCTGTATGGCAGGCGCCGTATGCGGCGATCACTGCTCTCCCATCTCCGATACTACGATCATGGCTTCTGCCGGTGCACAGTGTGACCACGTCAATCACGTGTCCACCCAGCTGCCCTATGTGATTGTCGTGGCTGCGATCTCCTTTATCACCTATATCGTAGCCGGTTTCGCACAGAGCGCATGGATCTCCATGCCGGTGGGCATCGTGCTGTTACTGCTGGCGCTGCTCGTGATCAAGAAAACGAGTCGTGAATAACACGTGTTACATGTTGCTTGCGGTGAGGTGCAAACGCTCTCATAATTCACTGTATTGGATCGTAAATGCGTAGTGAATCGCATTTCGACTGTAATAATAACAATTGTCACAAAAAGAATTGCCGATGTGCTCTGCTCTCTGACACACCGGCAATTCTTTTTATAATACATTGTAAACGGAATTTCTAATGTCGCTTACTATGAAATTAAATTCTGATATAATTTTCTGTTTTTCGCTCTAATCCGCTATTTCTCGCTGTTTTTCACCTGTCTGGCATTTCTCGACTTAAGTTATTGTCACCCTGTCACTCCTGCTCATCCGATAAGGCAATCGGATATACCGGCATATCCCGATACTCTTTTTGTAAATTAAATCTGTCTTTAATTTGTTCCGTCACATAAACTTCCCGGTCCTCCGTGACCAATATCATATCAAACGGCTGCCCCTCCTGGTGCGTTTTCCAGTATTCCACCGCACCTTCCGGCCCCATGACGAAGAGCGCCGTGGACAGCGCGTCGCACAACTTTCCTTCATCTGCGACGACCGTCACGGATGTCAGTCCGTTATCTACCGGATATCCCGTCTCAGGATCCACGATATGACCATACCGGACGCCGTCCTCCCCAATAAAATAACGTTCGTAATTCCCGGAGGTGACGACTGCCTGATCGGAAATCCGCAATGTCCCGAATATGCCTTCACCGAAGGGACTGCGCAGTCCCAGCTTCCAGTCACTGCCGTCCGGCTTCGTACCCACGGCCTGTATATTACCGCCGATATCCAGAAGTGCGGAGTCTATCCCTTGTTCTTTCAGGCACTGCCCGGCCAGGTCTCCCGCGTATCCCTTGCCCACAGCCCCCAAGTCCAGCATCATACCATCCGGCAGCGTGACACGGTTCCCCGCTGTGACTACTCTGTCATATCCGGTCTTTTCCAGAAGTGCGGAAAGCTCATCGGCTGAAGGGATCCGGTTCTCATCCGTCGTAAATCCCCAGGCCGTCAGGACGGGATAAAGCGTCGGTTCCAGTGCGCCTCCTGTCTTCCGCGCCATTTGCAGGGCGAAGGAAAGCAGCCCGGCTGTCTGATCGTCAACCGTCACAGTCTGTCCGCCGCTGTGATTTACCGCATAGATATCGCTGTCCTGTTCCGTGACGGACCAGAGCGCCTCCAGCGCCTCCAACTCGCCCTGCGCCTGCCGCAGAGCTGCCCGGGCCTCCTCTGCATTGTCATCGTATACGGTGAACGTCATATAAGTGTCCATGGCAAAGAAGGACTGCGAATACGCTTCTGTCCTGCCCCGGATGGGCGCGCAGGCGCTGAGTACGGAAAGCATGACAGGTAACACCAGAAGGAAACCCCGGAATGACTTGCCTGCCATCCTTCTACAGCACATGCCTGATCGCCGCCATCAGTTCCTCATAGGTCTCATAGGCCGGAAACTGCGGATTCTCCCGAATGATCTGCTCTGTACTCTTGAACAGGAAGCCTGCCTTACTGGCCCGGATCATATCCAGATCGTTGTGGCTGTCACCGGCTGCGATGGTCTCGAAACCGATGGACTGCAGCGCCTTCACCGTAGAGAGCTTGGAATTTTCGATCCGCATTTTAAAGCCCGTGATCTCGCCGTCCGGCGCCACCTTTAGCGAATTACAGAAGATCGTAGGCCATCCCAGCTTCTTCATCAGAGGCCCTGCAAACTGGGTGAAGGTATCGCTGATAATGACCACCTGCGTGATGCTGCGAAGCTCATCCAGAAATTCCTTCGCCCCCGGGATCGGATCGATCGTGGCGATCGTATCCTGTATCTGCTTAAGTCCCAATCCGTGCTCTTTCAATACGCCGATCCGCCAACGCATCAGTTTATCATAATCCGGCTCGTCCCTGGTGGTCCTTTCCAATTCCGGAATCCCGCTGGCTTTCGCAAAAGCGATCCAGATCTCCGGAACCAATACCCCCTCCAGGTCCAGACATACAATCTTCATACTCATATTGCTCATTATGCTCCTTTCATTCCCTGCTTTTCTCTGTTTATGTCGGTTCCTGCTATATCGTTTACTATAACTTATGTAAACTTACGCTGTATTATCCGCGCTGTATTTCACGATCAGAAGCTCCACACTCATCACATCGTTCATCCTGCCGGTCTTGACCGCTTCCTCCGTCTCCACACAGTCCGTCAGTGCCCTGCGCAGATCCTCCTCCCGGAATCTGGCGGCCTGTGTCACATATTTCCTGGCAATAAACCCTGCCAGTCCCACCTTGCTGCCGATAGTGTTGGCGTCATAGCCTTTATTCTTCAGTTCCTTCACCTGCAGGAGCAGATTAAACTGCCTCGTGATCAGGAAGAGGATCCGCATGGGCGGCTCTTTCAGCGTTAGCAGATCGTAATAAAGATCCAGGGCCGTCTTCTGCCGCCTCTCCGCCACCGCGCCTATCATATCGAAGATCTGGCTGCTCACCTGCCGCGTGCACACCGCCTCGATGTCCTGCGCCGTGATCACGTCCCGCCCCATGCAGTAACAGAAAAGCTTCTCCAGCTCTCCTCTGATATTCTCCATACCGGAGCCGGTCTTGTCCAGAAAAAGATCCAGATCCCGCTCCGTGATCTTCTTATCCTCTTTCTTCAGAAAACCCAGGATCCATCTTTTCAGCACGGCCTCATCCTGAGGCTTGAACTCAATGGCCCGCCCTCTGGCCGTCGCCGCCTTATACAGCTTACTGCGCTTGTCTACCGTCTGCTCCACGAACACGAAGTACGCCGTCTGAGCCGGACTGCCCAGATAGGCCGCCAGTTCCTCCCCGCCTCTTGCAAAAAGGCCGCTGTTCTCCAATATGATCACCCGGCGCTGTGCAAAAAAGGGCATAGTCTCAGCCAGATCGATCACCTCTCCCGATGAGATTCCCTTCCCCTCGAAATAGTGACAGTTCATATCGTCTCCATCGCCGAGCAATGCCTTTTTCAGCTTGTCCTTGTACTGGCTGCGCAGATATGCCTCTTCTCCGTACAGGATGTATACCTGTTTCAGTTGTCCTGTTTTGATCTCTTCCGCTAATTTCTGCATAGGTTTAGTATATGATAAAACAGAAGATTAATCAATTATTACCTGCCGTCCTGTACAATCTTTTCCCTGATCTTGATCATCACCTTGATCCGCTCATGTTCGCCCTCCCAGTCACAATCCCCCAATGAGGCCCCATGTATATGCATTAGCGTAAATCCCCAGTAGGAACCGGAAAGGAACCTTGTCCCTGCAAGCGCCATTCCTTTCTTTATTGGCAGGAAAGCAAATACAGTTCCTTTATTTTTCCACTTCCGAACAATGCCCGGGCGGGAACATAAAATTTTCTGTTTATCCCAGAAAGGAACCGAACCTTCTATTGCCAAGGAATACCCAGGCCACCCTGTACCATGATGGCTCCATTTGTGCTAAGATTACTGGTGAAAAGCATTTTCACCTTACCGAATGAATCTCCAAACCAATTTGACAGTTTGCTTTGCACATTCTGCCGCCGTGGAAGAATCACCGGTTTCCCTTCTAAATCACTGGCGCTGACAGCCTCTTTCTCTGCCGGCGGATCATCCGGGCACATCAGAACACCCTAGCTGATGATGGATATCCCCCGTCTCTTTATGCAGTATGATACCGGAAGAACGAACTATATCAGGCAGATCAAGTCCTATATTCAGTATCATTACAGCCGGGTCCGCTCTGTTGCCGAAATAGCTAATCATATCAATCTGAATCCAACCTGCTTTTCTTCTTCAGCATCCGTCCATATCAATCTTATTGCGCAGATCCTGCATCTGATAATCCAGCATCTCGATGGAATCGGCACAGACTTTCAGCTGCGCCACGATCCCCGCCGCATTCTTAATGTCCTTCTTGTATTTCAGCTTATGCTCCAGGCTGGCCCAGAAATCCATGGCGATCGT
Organism: uncultured Lachnospiraceae bacterium; assembly: GCA_947564645.1. Taxonomy (GTDB): domain Bacteria; phylum Bacillota; class Clostridia; order Lachnospirales; family Lachnospiraceae; genus UBA3282. The sequence goes on along the minus strand of CANOCU010000021.1, from coordinate 31,138 downwards.
GCGGAACTGGACTTCCGCTTTCATATACTTTTTCTCATTGGAGAGGAAGATCGGCACGCTCAGTATGAGGTGCAGGCTCCGGTATCCGTTGTCCTTCGGATGCTGTATATAATCTTTTTTCCGCAGAAGAAGGATGTCGTCCTGCCGGATGACCAGATCCGCCAGTCTGTAGATATCATCCGGAAAAGAACAGATGACCCGCAGTCCCGCCACGTCCGTGAGATGTTCCCTGATATTCTCCACCGTGATCGGATATCCCTTGCGCTCCAGCTTCTCATAAATGCTCTCCGGTGTCTTTAGCCTGCTCTTGATGGATTCGAAGGGATTGCGCTTATATTCCCGCGAGAACTCTTCGTTCAGCACCTTAAGCCTCGTCTCGATCTCCATGATGGCAAACCGGTACTCCATCATCAGCCGGTGAAAAGGCTCCGCCTCCTTCAGCTTCTCGGCCTGGATGCGGATGATCCGGTCCTGCTGCCGCAAAGTCTGCCGCTGCTCCTCCACCTGCTGTTCCAGGCTGTTCTTATATGTGAACAGATCGATCGTATTCCTGACCCTGTTCTTGACAATAGAACTGTCGAAGGGTTTGTGGATAAAATCAGAAACCCCGACCGACAGGCAGCGGCTCTCGATCTCTGCCCCATTCTCGCCGCTTATTACCAGCACCGGGATTTGTTCCAGCCATCCGTTCTCCTTCATCGCATCGATCACCGCATATCCGTCCATCTCCGGCATCTGCAGATCCAAGAGCACCGCCGCCAGTTCCCCCTTGTACTCCAGAAGCTTTCTCAGCGCCTGATGGCCGTTCTCCGCCATCTCGATCGCATAATGGTCCTCTAACATTTCCTGCAGCAGTTCACGGTTCACCGCCGCATCGTCTACTACCAATATCTTTTGCATTTCCGTGTTCCCCAGTTTCCCCGAATTTGCCGTATTCTTTTTCATGTCCGTGACAGCTGCGCTCCGGCTTCCTGTCCGCCCGTCCGTCAGACTGCCTGCACACCGATACCTTCTTACCTGCGCACCGATGCCGCCATCCGGTGATACGTATGCCGGACGCCGCGCATGGCCACCGAATACGCCTGTATATTCTCCGGCAGCGCCATCCCCGTATAGCCGGTGTCGCCCAGATGATGCATATCCGTACCGGTCATCTTGCACATCAGCGCGATCCGGCGGATGGTGTCCGTATCCGCTCCCTCCTGGGATGTGCCGACCGCCGTGATCGTCAGTGCGCCCAGACTGTGCGCGTAACCGACCAGCTCCCGCACGTACTCCATCGTGATGCCCGGCACCGTCCCCGGCGCGGGAAAGAGCAGGATATCCGCCCCTGCCTCCCTGAACCGTCTGCAGTCCTCCTTCGTCATGATCTGCTGCGCGGCTTCCGTAAGGATTCCCGCCGCATGCATCTTGCCCGCGGCCAGAATGACTCTGTCGCCCAGATTCTTCCTGTACAGACGGAGCGTTTCCTCGATGGCCTCATTGTCTACACCCATCCCCGGATTGCCGGTAAGCAGGATCATATCCACCCCCATATCGCAGGCGCGCTGTGCATTCTCCAGGGTGGCGCGCCGTCCGGCAGACATCTGCCAGAGCGGGGACGTTTCCGCATCCTCACCGATATCCGTCGGTTCCAGATTGATCCCTACCGGGCGTCCCGTCAGCCGTTTGATCAGCCGCACGGTATCTTCCGGCTTCCCCTCCGGCAGTCCCTCGATCACGGGCGCATTCACATCAAACATATTTAACAGCACAAGGTCCGCGCCCATAGCCGACACGAACTCTGCATTGGTCACATCCCCCAGCATGGGCCGCACCGTGCCGATCGTCTCGCAGAGCATGACGCGCCCCTCACTCTTGCGTATGGATTCCAGCAGATCCCTCTTCGTGAAACCCGCGAAGTCCGACGCATAACAGTCTAATATTCTTTTTGCCACAATGATCACCTCTCCTTCTTCTTAAAATATATTGTTGCCACAAATCATATAATTATCTAAAAACAAATTCTTTGCTCCTTCATGCTTCCGGTCGTCATTTATTTATCTTGACACATTCAGCTTCGCCATCAGCGCTTCCTGCAATACTCCGGACACATTAAGATGCGCTTTCTCCGCCTCCTGATTCAGCCAGTTGGGAAGCGTCACATTGCGTCGTACCGTTTTATGATCCATCCTGCGTCGATACTCCGCGAAGTCGATATCTACCAGGGAAAGATAGCTTTCCCCTTCTTTTGTAAAAGTCCCTTCGGACAGATCCACGGCGCCTATTTCGCTAGGTGGAGGAATCTCCCTGCCCTCGTCTTCACAGCATATTCCCTTCAATCCGATCGCATCCCGCGCCATGCAGACGGCATCTGCCGCGCCATACCCTTCTGTCAATATCTTCATATCCGGCACTTCAATCAATATCGTGTCTTTCTCATCATGTACCGGTGTAAAAATTACAGGATATACTTTTCTCATCTCTGCCTCCGTTCCTATGCCGAATCACCTGTCTGCACGCATTTTTCTACAGACCCCATCTACGTAATATCGCCAATGCCAGTCTCTCATCAATCTCCCGATGTCTCGGAATCTGTTCTTCATCATTCCCTCTTTTATAAATATCATGAGCGCCTCCATGCCGCATAAACACAAAACCGGCCTTCTTAAGCCTCCTTATCAGTTCCCGCTGCTTCATGATCCCTCCTTTGTATATAATACACATTCTCTACACATTAGTCAAACAATCCTTCTTCTACAACAACCACCTTCCTTCCCCGCACGCGCACCGTCACCGCGCCGCTCTCCTGCGTTGTGTAGATCAGACACCCCTGTGACCGCAGACGCATAAGCAGTTCCTCGTGCGGATGTCCGTACCGGTTATCCCTGCCCGCCGACAGCAGCGCAATCTCCGGATCCAGTGCCTGCAGGAACGATTCCCCTGTGGAATTCTTAGAACCGTGATGCGCTACCTTCAGCAGCGTGATATCCTGCAGCTGTTTATTCTTTCTTACGATCTCCTCCACCCTTCTCTCCCCTGCACCCTCCAGATCTCCCGTAAAAAGAGCCGTGAAGTCACCGCAGGACAGATGCAGCACCGTAGAGTAGGCGTTGCCGTCCTCCGTGTTCCATCCTTTTTCCGGATGCAGACAGGTTAACATAACATTTCCGCACTGCAGCCGGTCGCCAGATCCGATATAGCGCACCGGCACCAGGGCCTGTTCCGCCAGCTGCTCCAGCTCCCGGTAGCCTTCCGTCCTGCCCGCTTCCCCTACATCCGGCAGATACAATGCCCCGATCGTGAATCTGCTTCCCATCCCTCCTGCTGCGTATTGTCCTCCTGCCGCAGACAACATACTCTCCTGCCCGGATACTTCCCCGCTCCCCATCCCCGAAAGCAGCGCACAGATCCCGCTTATGTGATCGCTGTCCGGATGGGTCACGACCACCGCGTCCAGATGCCTTACCCCCTCATATTTCAGAAAAGGTATGATCTGATAGTCCGCCACGTCGCTCTTATCCGAACTGCCGCCGTCGATCAGCATATGAAAACCACTGTCCCCGGACAGATAGATACAGTCCCCCTGCCCCACATCCACCATGGTGATCTGCAGCCCTTCGGGAAGCCTGATCCCGAACACAAGCAGGGCGCACAGCATTCCCTGCCAGAAAAGAAGCTTCGGCAGTCTCTCATTTTGCACCACCAACAGGAGCAGGATCCCGAAAAAGAGCAACACCTGCCACAGGGCCGGGTGTCCCGCTGCCCAGGTGTGACCGGGCAGCCGCAGACAGAGGGCACAGCACTTTTCATAGAACCCCAGAAGCATATGTACCGGCAGAGCCGCCGCCGCACCAAGCGGCAGAAAGAGCGCCGCCAGACCCATACCGGCCAGACCGCACAAAAGTACCAGCGTCATACAAGGGATCACGATCAGATTTAAGACCACCGAATAGGGCGGAAACTCATAGTAGAAGCACAGATACACCGGCAGCGTAGCCATGGAGACTGCCGCACCGGAAAGAAGCGCCCGCTCTGTCCTGCTCTTCCCGAACAGATTCTTCTCCACCGCCGGGAGCAGGATACCGATCCCGCACACTGCGCCGAAGGAGAACAGGAAACCGCTGTGCCGCAGATACAGCGGCTGCTGCAGCAGGATGATCAGTGCGGAGACGGTCACCGCGGTCAGCAGATCATAGGTTCTGCCGATCAGTCCCGCCAGAAGATGCAGGACAAACATCACATAGGCCCGCAGCATGGAGGTTCCCATCCCCGTCATGGTTCCGTAGCAGTACATCAGGCCTGCACACAATATTATGTTAACCACATACGGTACTCTGATCTTATGCAAAAGCCTGTGACACCCCATACCGATAACGGACAGATGCAGTCCGCTGATCGCCAGGATATGGATGATACCGTTCGCCCGGTACAGCTCCTTCAGCTGCGCGTTAAGCGTTCCCTTTTCCCCCAGAAGCATGGCCTTCATCACCGAGGCGTCCGCCTCGTCATAACAGGCATCCAGCAGAAGCGACAGATACTCCCGCAGCCGGTACAGCTTCTCCCGGAAGACGTCGTAACTTTCTCCTGCCGCAAACACCCGGCTTCTCATGATCCTGCCCTGCTGCCCGAGGATCGCATAATACTCCGCAGAATCGAACTCCCCCGGATTCGTGGCATGTGAAAAAGAACGATAGCTGCCCCGCACCATCACAAGGCTGCCCATTTCGGGCATAGGCTCCGCTTCCATATAGCAGATGACACCCTCAATCTCTTCGGTGCCTTCCTTTCTGAACTTCTCCCTGTTCGCTCCCCAGAAATCACGAACAGGATATAATCTGTGTAACTTTTGTTTTGGAATCTTCTCAGAATCTGATAAGAATTGTTCCAGAACCGTGACTTGACTTGCGTTTACGATCACTGCATCGGACAGATGGATGACAGGCGTCCTGACATCCCGTGACAGACGGTATTCCTTCCAGTCCACATACCCGGCGGCGACGACCTGTTCCCTGTCCAGGGAATCATTGACTGTCGTCCCGCCTGCCCTGCTGTAAAGTAAGAGCCAGACCGCCGCCACATACACCAGTCCCAGCAGGCATAGTGGTCTTCTCATATTATCCTCCATACCGGAACCACAATCTTACCTTCGCAAAATGTTGCCGGCTATCATGATCCATCTTTATTTTCATTCTCCTGCGTCACGAGAAGATCCAGATTTCTCTCGAGCAGATCGCCCAGGTTGATCTTCTCCCGATAGGTAATGTTTGTCTCGCCATCTATCGATATCTGAACCTTATTTACGTTAGACAACTCCACTAACGAATTGGCAATGGAATAGATCGTCACTTCCGCGCTTACGCTATACGGCTGATTCAGAAATTCGCTGCCGAAATTCACATAGCAGGTGCCATCCTTGACCGACACGCTCACGATCTTCGTCGCCGGATTGATCGTCGGATAGGCATTCTGGGCTTTCGGGCCTTTGACAAGCTGTTCCACTACCAGTTTCTCCAACGATATATTACTGTTGTACACCACATTCCTGCGGTTCTCTTCCACAAGCCCGCTGCCATCCTCATTAGCAAAATACAATCGAAGATTCACCTTCTCATAGGCGTTGATCTCGTCCCCCGTATTCTCGATAAACGAATCGGCAGACATTGTCCCGATCGCCATCCCGCTGCTGTCAGCCAACAATTCTCCCTGTACCGTAAAAGAGACATAACTGATCTCCGGGACCTGCGTGACAGTCCTGACGATAGCCGCCCTTGTCAGGATCTCTTTCATGGAATCCATCGTCTTATACTGCTCATCAAAGTTCATTGTCAGCTGTCCGTTATCCAATGTATATCCAAGCAGCTTAAATCCATTGGCAAGCGGAGCTTCATATTCCAATTTCTCCGGCAGCTTTCCAAGCTGTCCCAATAATTCCTGAAGCAGCTTTGCGCTTTCCTCCGTCTCACTGACATATTCTTTCGGAAGTGTATTGGTCTCTTCTTTATTGACATAATATATTGTATAGACCTTCCCACTGTCTGTCTTCGTATCTTCTCCACATGCCGCGCACAACAGCATGAGCAGGAAAACAACAGCAGCTGTTATCCATTTTCTATTCATACGCACCCACAACTCTTTTCTATGCTTTACTGAAACTGTTCTTACGGCCGGTTCCTCAGGAAGCACTCATACAGGAATATACTTTAAGGGTACTTTAATCGTAAAAGTAGTCCCCTCCCCTTCGACACTCTCCGCCTTAATGATTCCTCTGTGCATGAGGATAGCGCTTCTGGTGATCGCCAGGCCTAAGCCTGTACCCCCGATCTCTCTGGAACGTGACTTATCGACACGGAAAAATCTCTCATAGATATGATCCAGACACTCATCCGGAATGCCCACCCCGGAATCCGCCACTTCCACCGTAAAAAACTGATGGTCGGCATCCAGCTTCACCTTGACCCACCCATGCTCTTTATTGTACTTGATCGCATTCTCCACCAGATTGGAGATAACCAGAGTCATCTTGACTTCATCCACCGCGGCCGTCACCGGGCGTACACTCTCGTATACCACTTCCACATCCCTGTTCTGCGCAATAGGGCGCAGCCTGCGCATAATCAGCTCCACCAACGCATCGATATCTACCTCTGTAATATTTAAATCTGCCGCAGTCCTGTCCATTTTCACAAGAGAAAGAAGATCCGTAATGATCTTATCCTCCCGATCGATCTCCTCGGCAATATCCGTCATAAATTCCTGATATAATTCTATGGGCACATCCTTCTGACTGATCAGGGAATCTGCCAGAACTTTCATGGAAGTGATCGGCGTCCTGAGCTCATGAGACACATTGGAAACGAACTCCTGCCTGGAAGTATCAAGTACCTTCATTCTTCCCAAAACCCTGTTAAAAGCGTCGCCTATATGCTCGGTCTCCAGGCAGTCCGTAACAGAGATCGGATCATCCGTATAACCTTCCTGCGCCCGGTTCAATGCTTCCGTTATTTTCTCGAAAGGCCTGATCAGAACTTTTGCCGCCAACACCGAAACGATGACAATCGCCAGAATGACGATGACCTCCACGATCAATGCCTTACGGCTGAGGATTTCCATCGTTATCCTGATGCTGTCTGTTGAGGCGCTCACCAGCATAACGCCCCGCACGATCTCTATCCGCTCTATCTTTTCCTTTTCATCGCCGCCGAAGGTGACCGTCTCCGTAATGGGAATCGTCATTTCCACATAGCCGTTGTTCTTATCATACCGGCTGGTATTTTCACCCTTGATACAGCGCACTACCTCCTCCGATATAATGGTCTTATTCTCACTGATCCCATAAGTATCTTTCACTACTTTAAGATCATTATTGATCACCAACACCCGTCCGTCATAAAGGCTTGACAGCTGATCCAGCTCCGCATTGATCACTTCGGACGAGGTATCCTGCAGGTAGTGATATGTTATCAGGTGATTGGCGAGAATTTTAAGTTGTGTGGAGACGTCAGAAATTTTGACACTGACAGCCCGCTGCTCATAGTTCTGTAAGATCGCATACCGCATACTGATACAGGGAACCAATCCGACTATGAGCAGGATCAGGAAGATTCTGGATTTCAGACTTCTTAGAATTTTTATGTTACATAGTTTATTTTTAAGCAAAATAGTATCCTACACCCCATTTAGTTCTGACGCATACCGGCTCTCCCGGGATGTTCTCGATCTTTTCTCTCAGTCTTCTGATATGTACATCCACAGTCCTGACATCTCCCGGATAATCGTTACCCCACACAAGCTTCAGCAGGTTCTCCCTGCTGTACACCTTGCCCTGGTTCTTCATCAACAGCTCCAGCACCTCGTATTCCTTCGCCGTCAGATTGATCTCTTTTCCATCAATATAGACTCTCCTGCTGTCGCAGTCTAACCGCATACCGCCTTTCTCCACCACCTTCGCGGCAGCTCTGTTATCACTGCCGCGGGCGGTTCTGCGCATGATCGCCTTGATCCTGGCTTTGACCTCCAGAATATTAAATGGTTTGGTGATATAGTCATCCGCGCCGTAATCCAGTCCGAGAATCTTATCCATGTCCTCGCCTTTGGCGGTCAGCATAACGATCGGAACATTGGAAAATTCCCGGATCTGCTGACAAACCTCAAATCCTGTCATCTTGGGCAGCATGACATCCAGAAGCACCATATCATATGTATTGTTCTTCGCCAGTTCCAGCGCTTCCTCCCCGTCGTAAGCACAATCCACTTCCATTCCATCCTGTTCCAGGCTGAAACGGATGCCTTTTACGATCAATTTTTCATCATCAACCACTAATACTTTCTGTCCCATTCCCTAAACACGCCCCTAATTTACTTTGATCCTGTCTTTTATTTTTGCAAAAGTCCCTTCCTTGATACCGCTTACGTTCATGATCTCCTCTATCGATGAGAAAGAGCCGGCCTCCTGTCTGTAAGATACGATCGCCGCCGCTCTCACTGCCCCGATGCCCGGAATCTCACAAAGCTGCGCCTCGGAAGCCGTATTGATATTGATCTTACCGTCCGATGCGGAAAGCGACGCAGCATAGCCGGGCTCCTGCCCGCTCCCCGGATCGTCTCCATCCAGACTGCCTGCCAGAGACTGCTCCACGATACCGATCTGTAAGGCGCCGCTGTCTGCGTCTTCCCTGCTATCCTGCGCCTGCTGTATGGTAGGGATCACAAGCTTGTCACCGTCCGATAACCGCTGCGCCTGGTTAACATAACTTTCATCCGCTTCGTCCGTAAAGCCCCCTGCCATCTCCACTGCCTCGAATACCCGGCTGCCTGCCGGAAGTTCATAGACACCGGCTCTGTCCACCGCACCACAGACATGTACACAGATCGTATCTTCCCCGGACGGCGTCTGCGTTATCTGCACCTGCGATTCTTCCTGCCCCTGCGGCTTTCTCTGCTCCATCGGCTCTTCCTGCCCTTGTCCCTGTGGCTCCGGTTCGGCTTCCTCCTCTGTCTGCCTCTGCCCTGCCTCTTCCAGCTCTTCTGCCGTTTCCCGCTTATCTGCGGTCTCCAACACAAGCTGTTCCCTGCGGGTACACCCCGGTAATATACAGATAGCAGCTCCCAGAACGATCATTGCTATAATAATTCTCCAACTATTAACTTTTCTCTGATAATACATAGTTTCCTTTCCGAACACCGTGATCCGACAAGGAAGTTCCCGCTATGCACTGTATTTCCATTGTAAAGTAAATTGTCCCTTATGTCCACTTAAAAATCACAATTCCGGCGACGGCAATTCCCATCCCGACGATCTTGCGCATTTCAAGCGGCTGCTTTTCTACGCCAAACAGACCGAATAGCTCGATCAGGTAAGCGACGATTAACTGCGATATGACGATGATCATCACCGATCTGGCCGGTCCCAGCAGCTCCATACCCTTGATCACCGTATAGGTGATGAAAGCACCGATCGTACCGCCCAGAAGCATATATTTTGGTTCTACTTTCCACAGCGCGGAGAACGAGGATCTGTCCGTAAAAAGCCATGCCGCCAGACAGACAAGCAGCGCCGTAAACTGCACGAAGGCATTTGCCACCCAGATACCGGAAGTCTTCGTCACCTGGGTATTAAATACCCCCTGTACACTCATAAGAGCCCCTGACAATAATGCGATCAAAAACCCAAACATATGATACTCCTTCCTGCCATTATAACCGCCTGTGGCGGGTCGCATGAAATTGAAATAAGGCAAAGCATTTTGCATACTTTGCCTTATTATTTCCATTTCTCATATTACTATACATTCAAAGCCGGAGTACCCCAAATATTGCCACGCATTTATGACAGCAGTTGAGCTGATAGCTTCTTAGATTATTTCTGTCATGTATTGCTGTAATATGGGGTAACTGATCCTGCGTACTATCTTATGTTGCGCCTGGATCCCGATCGTCAAATCGATTGCCTTCTACGCTGCATGGAGAGCAGAACATACAGCGCAAACCATACGATACAGTGAATCGCAAGAATACCGACGTCTTTCATCGCCGTCCCCATACGCCCGGCGGACAGGGCCAAGATGCCTTCAAAGGCCGGCTGGGACGGGACGATATTGCAGATGACCGCCAGCAGCCCGCTCACTCCAATCAGGGCACACAGAATGGGCACGGCCAGAAATACCAGCATGACAATCTTGATATAGACCACGCCGATCATCAGGCCCTCGGAAAACCTGCCGATAAACAGTCCGATCAGCGCCGCCACAAAGGACGATAAGACGATCAGTGCCAGCATAAGTCCCAAATTCTGCCAGGACAATCGGAAACAGATACATGCGGTCGCGACGGAGGACAGGCTTCCAAAGAGGAACCCCACCACCACCTTCTGCAAAATGTACTGGCTAGACGTCTGCGGCAGGATTTCATTGACAAAGGCCACACCATCCTCTTTTTCGGAAATGATGTTCATGGCATTGAACGTACAGCCCATAAACATGGCGACGATCAGCACAGCAGGGATAAAGATGCCCTGCAGACTTTCCATGATGTCCGGACGCTCCAATGTCCGGATCTTAGCCTGGCCCGCCGCTACCCGCCGCTCATAGAGGGCGGGCAGAGTTGCCGCCGCCTGTCGGAAAATATCCAGTTCGTCCCCGCTGACCGCGGTTTTGAGGCTGTCGCCGTCTGCCCTCACGCCGATCACATTGGTGGACGGTTCGTTGATGGCATCGGTCAGTTCTTCCTGTGTCCCGTACGCTGTTACCGGACCATACCGCTTAAGCCATGTAACCGTCTGCGGGGACAGATCGTTTTCCAGTACTCCAAAATGCAGTTCCCCCAGGCTGGACATATCAATGGAACCCATGAAATGCAAAGCCACAGCCACCAGAATAGGAAGCAGGAAGGTCATCAGGCAGAATTTATCCCGCAGAACGCTTTTCATTTGATATTTTAATCCTCTCATGTCTTATCCCTCCTTTCCGATTTCCCGATGAAACGCAAGCCGCACCGCCAGGAACAGCAGCACAATCGTACCGGCAGCACCGGCATAATAGACCGGCGAAATGGCCGTTCCAAAATAGGCATTTTTCAGCCCCATGTAGACATGATAGAACGGATGATAATGGATCCAATCAAATTTGACCGATGTATTGGCGGACAAAAATACAGGTGTGGCGGCAAAAATGGCAATGACCAGATAAGCCAGCGTAAATTGCCTAAAGTCCTTTAACAGCAATGCGCACAATAGTCCCACCAGGGCCATCATCAGCGACAGAACCGCTGTCTGGAGCAGAACGGCAGGCAGCACCGCCGCCCCGTCTGCAAGCCCTGTGTTCAGCAGGGTGAGCAGTACCGCAAAGACCAGATCGGAGAACAGGAACACTGCCAGCTTGGACAGCAGGAACAGGTCTTTATGCAGCGGAAGGATGGCGTGGACGCGGATCACGCCCATGCCCTTTTCCTTGAACAGCACGACGGCAATCCCCAGAAAGCCTACAGCGGCCAGTTCAAAAAACAGCAGTTCGCAGGTGATCTCTTTCCTGGCTTTCTGTTCCGGCGTGTTTGTGCCAAGCACCTCCGGGGTATGACTCACCGAGGGCTCCAACAGGGACAGGGCATAGTCCGCCCGGTGGTTGTCGATGTATTCCGCCCCTTTGTAAAGCACCACCCGCACCTCCCCGGCACTGGCGTCCAGCCCCACGCCGTTGGCATCGGAGGACAGGGCATAGTCCATAGCCTCCATGGACGGAACGGTCTGCACCAGGGGAGATTTGGAAGCTTGTGTTTCCGCCGGGTCATATAGGTATACATTGTAGGGTTCCATCTGCATGAAGCGGATATAGCCCAGGTTCACATAGGCCGTATAGAGAGCCAGAAAACCGATTGCCATCAGGAAGAACTTCCCCGATGCCAGCATCCGGCAGTCTTTTTTGAACAGAGCGCAAAAGCCTTTTCCCATCAGGATAACCCCCTTCCTGTGTACTGGATAAACATATCCTCCAACGTCGGTTCCTGGGAGTGGATGCTGATGATCTCATCATGGGCAAAGGGGATGCCCGCCTCCAGCTCCGGAGCCTCTATGGTTTTCGTCTCCCGCCGCCCCTGATATAGATAGTCGATGACGACCCGGTGATTGCTGTTTTTCTCCTTCAGACGTTTGGGCGTATCCAGAGCCACCAGGTTTCCGCCCACGATAAATGCCACCCGGTCGCACAGGAGATCAGCGTCCACCATATTGTGGGTGGTGACAAAGACCGTCGTCCCTTTTTTCCGCTCCTGCTCGATGATTTTCCGGAACAGCACCGCACCGGAGGGGTCAAGGCCGCTGGTGGGCTCGTCCAGGAACAGCAGCCGGGGATTACTCACCAGCGCCCTCGCCATGCTTACCCTCTGGCGCATTCCCTTGGAGTAAGAGGACACCGGCTTTTTCAGAAAGTCTGGCTTAAACTCCAGCATGTTAAGCAGCTCCCCCACATCCCGCCGCTGCTCCTTTGGGTAGAACGAGGCGAAATAGTTCAGATTATCCACGGCGCTCAAATTGGCATACAGATAGGGAAACTCAAAGAGGACTCCGATCTTTTGGAAAAACTCCTGCCCGCGGGCAGAGGAGATGTCCTGCCCGAACAGGGAGACTTTCCCGCCATGCCCCTTCAAAATCCCGGTGAGTATCTTCTGCGTCGTAGACTTTCCGGAGCCGTTCGGCCCCAGGAAGCCGAAAATCTCCCCGTCCTCCACGGTGAAGTCCAGGCCGTGGAGGGTCTGCTTGTCTTTGCTGTATGAAAATGTCAGGTTCCTGACCTCAATCATTCGTCATCACCCCACTTCCCATGCTGCCCCTTCTTCTGCTCCTGCTGACGCTTACCCCACCATTTCATAAACTTTACCTTGAGCGGAACAGAAACAATGAGTACCACCACAATCACAATCCACCAGTACCATTCCAAACCTAAAAACATAACCACTACCTCCTTATTTTGAGGAAAATATCTTTCCTCCTGATGAGGTAAGAATAGAAAAGTGCATTGAAGTCCATGTGAAATCGGTGTGAAGTCTCTGTGAAATCTTTTCTAAAATAAAAAGCCTCAATTACTTTTCAGTAACCAAAGCTTTTCGTTTGGATTATTTTTTATTTTACAATAGGAATGGAAAAACAGAACTCCACACCGTCCGGACGATTTACTGCTCCATACGCCAGATGCTGCATGGAAAGAATCTGCGCCACGATCGCGAGTCCCAGTCCGGAACCGTTGTATTTTGTATTCTTGTCGCGGTAAAATTTCGTCCAGATTTTGGAAAGGTTTTCCTGTGGAATCGGGTGTCCCTGATTATAGACGGAAAAGTCCAAAACACCATCCTGTTCTGTGAGTGAAAGTTTCAAAATACCGCCCGGTCGGACATTCCGCTTCGCATTGACGATCAGATTATTAAGCACCTGCTCCATCCTGCCCTTATCTGTATGGACATAGACAGGCAGCCCCGGCAAGTCATACTGAAGCTCAAAATCAGCATCCGGGATATCCATCAACAGCCGCCCGGCTACGGTCTCCAGAAATTCCACAAAGTCGAAGCGCTTCGGGGTAAGCTGTGTGGCTCCGTTTTCCAGTGCAGATAAGTCAAGCAGTGTCGTGATCAGGCTGCCCATACGCTGCGTTTCCGCTATGATGACCTCGTAGTAATCCTGCCTTTTTTCCTCATCTGTTTCATCCTGCAGTCCTTCGGCATAGGCCCGGATCACGCCCAGGGGCGTCTTCATTTCATGGGAAAGGTTGTCCACCAGTTCCTTCCGCTCAGCCAGCAGGCGTTTTTTCTGCTCCACATCCTGTTCCAGCTTCCTGTTTGCCTGTTCCAGCTCCTCAAATGCCTTCTGAAGATTCCCGGCCATAACGTTCAGACTATGGGAAAGCTGCCCGAACTCATCACGCCCTGTCACCTCACAAAGATGTGAGAAGTCTAACTCTGCCATCCTGCCGGCGGCTTCATTCAGTTCAGACACGGGCCTGGAGATAAACCTGGCCATCCACAGGTCGATCACGCAGATTAAGACGGCAACAGACAGAAGCCAGATCATAAAAGAAGCATCTGCGTTTAACGGCAGCCTGGTAGAAAGCACATAAGAGAATACCAGAACGGCTCCCATCAGTTTGGAAGCCATCACTAATTTTTTCCGGATGGTAAACAGATTCATATGATCACTCATTTTCATGCCGTCACCTCGAATTTGTAACCGGACCGGATGAGCGTAACGATATGTCTGCCCTCCCCGCCCAGCTTTTGCCGTAAGGTCTTAATATGCGTATCCACGGTCCTGGTGGTCCCCTCAAAATCATATCCCCATATCCGGTTCAACAGTTGTTCCCGGTTGAAGACCTGTCCCGGGTTTGACATAAGGAAATAAAGCAGTTCATATTCCTTATGGGTCAGGGTAATCTCCTGCCCTTCCAGAAAAACCTTATGGGCAGACGGGAGGATGGAAATAGCTCCCCCGCAAACAGAGTTTGTGGTGTTTACGGTGTCTGCCGGAAGGACAGATAAGCGGCGCAGTAAGGCGTTTGCTTTTGCCAGCAGCACCTTCGGACTGAAAGGTTTCGTCATATAGTCATCTGCGCCCAGATCATAGCCTTTTAATTTATCGTCCTCATTGCTTTTGGCCGTCAGCATGATAATCGGGAGGCTGCTTATCTCCCTTGCCATCTTACAGACGGAAAATCCGTCAAGATGGGGCATCATAATATCCAGGATCATCAGATCCATGGGATGATCCTTCAATACCATGAGCGCATCCATTCCGTCGTCTGCCGTAAAGCAGGTATGTCCGCCGCGCCGCATATATTCCACAATAATTTCCTGCATGCTCTTTTCATCTTCAACAACCAGAATGTTTGCCATGAGATCAACCCTTTTTCGTTTTTCTATTACAGCTCTGTCTATTCGCTTTATTATATTTCTTTTCATAAAGGAATTATACTTTTTTAACCCTTTAACCTTATGCTTAATGACTCTCCCTAAATTTCGTAAAGGCGGAAATAATCACCAAGATTTTTTGAAAGTGCGGTTTCAGATAGGCACCAAGCAAAGTGTTTTTTTATTTCTGACCAATCTTTTTTCTTTTCAAAAAAGTTTCTATTATCCTTTGGCATTAAAATCCCCTTATTATTTTTCTTATCATAATTTAATTTTTCCAATTCGCTACACAGTGTGTAGTAAATTCAAAATTGATGGATTCAAATCTCCATTTTCAAGTATCAGTCTTTCACCCAATTCATAGAAACTGAAATTTCCTCCTGTTCCTACTACTTCATTATTACCTTCACCATATCCGTCAATGACTCTCCGAACACGCTCAGCGGTAATGCTTTCGGCATAATCCATCATCTCAATCAAAATAAATTTGCGGTTACCAGCATCCGCTCTATTCATGTTGAGAACTGCATGAGCTGTAGTTCCAGAACCTGCAAAAGAATCAAGTACAATATCATTTGCTCCTGTACATAACTGTAAAATCAGTTCAATCAGCTCATGTGGTTTAGGTGTTGTGAAAGGTATCGTTTCTGGAAAAATTGTTTTGAGCTCGTTCTTTGCCCTTTCATTTGTCGAGACATCAGAAGCGAACCAAATAGTTTCTGGAGTTAGTCCACGCTCTTTTTCATATAAATAAGTTTTTTTTCGCGGCGTATTATTTCCATTTTCACCTAACCAAATCCTGCCTGCCGCTATTTCATCCATCATTTTTTCCTTAGTGTATAACCAACATCTTCCCGCTGGCAACGTATGTTCTTTGCCACTTGGCACGATTAGAGTATAAAATTGTGCCTGTGTTGCATGTCCAGCTTGTGCAGTTGCCGGATCTGACTTCCATGGTCCACGCGGATCATTGTCTGGATTAGAATATCTATTCAGAGCCTCTCCAGACATCGGCAATTGCTTTAAGGACCGTTGGTCTTCAGTTATATCTCTCGCATAGCATAAAATGTAATCATGCCTTGAGGAAACAACCTTTCTGTTTTCTCTATTAACACGTTTTTCCCAAATAAATGTTGTAATAAAATTTCTACTCCCAAAAATCTCATCACATATTAATTTTAAATTTGAATATTCATTATCATCTATACTGATAAATATAATCCCATTATCTGCTAATAGTCTGCATAAAAGTTTCAATCTTGGATACATCATGCAAAGCCATTTATCATGGCGTGATAAATCTTCTCCTTCTTTTCCCACCACCTGACCAAACCACTTTTTTATTTTTGGATCATTAAGATTATCATTATAAATCCAACCCTCTTCTCCTGTATTATATGGTGGATCAATATAAATACACTTAACTTTCCCCTCATACTTTGGCAACAAAGATTTTAGTACTTCAAGGTTTTCTCCATGAATTATCATATTTTCGCTATCATTATTACTTGATTTTTTTCCATTTTCATAACTATATTTTCGTTCTAACATACGATATGGAACTTCTTTATGATGATTAATAACTTTATCTTTTCCTATCCAATTTAGTGTAGGCATATTACCCTCCATTTTACTAATTAACAGCATTATGTCTTCTCGGATCTTGTGGTTTTTCTGCATCTTTTGGAATTAACCAAATATTCCCTTTTAACACTGCTCCCTTAATACGTCCTTCTTTACAATACATTTGAATTCGACGTTGTGATATTTTCCATATTTCTGCCAACTCTTTGGTTGTTAAGTATTCCATTACGCATCTCCCAAGAAATTCTATAATCTATTCATTCTATTATATTCGCTATAGCGAATACTTTCAACTGTAATTTATTTACCAACCATTATATATGTCCAAAATAAATAGAAATAGATTTCTCTGCTCCTATCCTTACAAACTATATATAATTTTGTCTTATACAATCAAGCTTCTACGCCGGAAAAGGTGGACGGGAAACGGGTACAGAAAGTAGATATTGATTTCAACTTTGTAGGGATAATCAATTTCCTTCCTATAATGTCAAGCCCTAAATTATTGATTTTAAAGGCTTTTCTTTAAATAGCTACCTCAATAAACAGCGCCAAAGGTGTATGACAGTCATCCCACCTGTCCATACACTGAGTGCCCGCTAAGCTTTCTGACAGGGTCATGCCCTACGGAGACAACTACTGCCGGCTACAGCTCTTGTTTGTATTTTGATCTTACTGGCCTGCATATTCCGCAGGGTACGGATATTCCGTGGACGCTTATCCCTGCGTTATCCAGCCCGTCTTTATGCGGATGCAGTACCTATAGTACTCCATCGTTTTCGGGTTTCTTTCCAGAACCCTGTCCGGTCTCGGAATCCTCCGGAACCCGGCAGGGCTCTGGAATTAATGATGCTGTCTGAATCCCTTATGCTGCCGCTGCTTCCTTTTCCGGACGCCTGATGTCCATCCGCATCTTCTCCGGATCATAGGCCGTCCCTTTCTTCAGTATCGTATAGATTATCCTCAGAAGCTTACAGGCTATTACGATCAATGACTGCATCTTTTTCAATGGATTATCTGCCCGTGTCGTATAGTATATATGCAGTTCCTTGAATTCCTCCGCATGTGCCACTGCTGACTTCGCTGCCTGGAACAACCAGCATCTGAGCCTTTTACGTCCTCTGTGGCTTATCCTGGTCTCTCCCTTATGCTTGCCGGAACTGCTGGCTACCAGCCCTAATCCACTCAGTTTCTGTATTTCCTTTACATCATCAAACCGTGAAATATCTCCCATCTCCGCAAGCATCCCCGACAGAGTGTTTTCTCCTATTCCGGATATCTCCAGAATGTTACTGACATGCGGTATTTCCTGACATCTCTGACCGATCTGCTCTTCCACGACAGCAAGTTCGGCATCCAGCTCCAAAATCTTCTGGACAAACCACTTTACCGCACTCCTGCCCGCAACGGCTCCATCCTTGATCCCTACACTTGTTTTCGCATACTCTAAGATCTCTCTGGCTCTGTTATAGCCGCGTCCTCTAAGCTTTGCATCATGCCAGATCATCCTTCAGCGCTTCGTCCACTTTGCAGAAAGGAAAGCTATGAACATCAAAGGACTTTCCGAAGCAACACTGGACCAGCTCATCCGGCTCGGTGCATTAAAAAGCTACCAGGACCTGTACCACCTTGACCGTTACCGGAAGGAGATCATTGCACTGGAGGGCTTTGGGGAAAAATCCTACGAAAACCTGATTGCTTCCATCAATGAAAGTCGCAACACAACCTTTGTACGCTTCCTTGTGGCAATGGATATTCCCCTGATCGGCAGGACTGCCAGCAGGATACTGGACAGGCATTTCCACAGCAGCCTGCGGGAGCTGAGGCTGGCTGCACTGGACCGCTTTGACTTTACCTGCCTGGAAGGGATTGGGGACATTATGAGCAGCAACCTCCACAAATGGTTCCGTAACCCGAATAATCTCCTGTTATGGGGCAGCTTACAGAACGAATTACACTTTGAAAATGGTTTGGATGCACAGACATCCGGAGAGGAGAACAATATGAACGAAACAACGAACAACACATTTGCAGGATGCACCATCGTAGCGACCGGAAAACTTGAGAACTTCACCCGCGACGGGATCAACGCCAAAATTATCAGCCTCGGCGCCACGCCCGGCAGCTCCGTTACCAAAAAGACGGATTACCTGATCTGCGGAGAAAAGGCAGAGCAGCTCGGCGTTAAAATCCTGAGCACCAGAAATACGGCTGGACGGTAACGACGCTGGCCCCGGAGGCGGAGGCATGGATCAGAGAAACCATAGGCGAGGCCGGTATCAATGCAAGCCGCCTGCAGGAGCTGGGAACGACCAAAGGCGGAAGCAAGAAATCCAAGAACCGCAGTATCAAATATGTCTGCCCCTGCTGCGGCACCATTATCCGGGCAACGCGCGAGGTCAATGTAATCTGTAGGGATTGCGGAGAGCCTTTCGAGCGGACATGAAATAAAAGGTGGAGGCCGCGAGGCTTCCGCTAAATTGTTCTTATACTTTTTAGCGGAAAACTTTTCAGCTTCCGCCTATTTGAAAAGGTGTTCAAATTCAAAGCTCATAATGCCAACCGTCAAACAATTAAAGAAAAATCCCAGCTTTATTCTTATTACGGTAAACCTTCTCAAACAAGAGAAATCCCCGAAAGTGCCTGAAATAGTGGCATTTCCGGGGATAAATACGAAAACAGTTCTTCAAATTCAGAGGCTATTTTTCTATTAAAGTTTGTTCCTTGATATGTTGCCAAAATGTTGCCACAAATAAACTATATCTAAAAGTTTAAACATAACCATCCCCTTTATCACTATCAACAATTTTCATAAACTTTTCCCTGACTTCTTTATCTGGCATCTTAGCAGTATTAAAAATCATTTCCCAAGGCATATCACCTAATTGAATATAATTCAAGGCCATCATCAAATGAGCAATCGATAAACCAAACGCTATATTTTCATGTGTATTAACTTGATAGCATGCTCCAGGTCGTATCCCAGTATAAAATCTGGTAAGGTGAACACCATCTATTATACGTCCTTCTTTATCAAACATATAATGTCCGCAAAAAGCTGTGGTAGAATTTCCTGCGATTATAGAATCAAAACAAAAATGATGTAAATCCTCAATATCCGAATTCAACTCATTTTGTATTTCATCCAACACAAATTTTGTTGCATCTTCCCCGTTTTCTGCTTTTTGACCGTTATTTCCGACACAATTAGCGGACAAAATCATCCCATAAATTGGATTGGTAATAATTGGATTCCATCCATTTGTCTTACTAAATTGATTATTAAATATATGACAATCATTTTGAAAATTTCCCATGATTACAGCAGAACGTGAATAACATAATTTTTTAACAGCACCAACTTGTTTCACAGCCTTTCTTAATGACGCTGAATTTAAAGTATATTTCGCTTCTATGTATGCATATACTGCTTCTACTGGAATTTGTTCTTTTTGAGCGAACTGATTATCCAACTCTAAAAATCTTAATGTCGGATATAATTCTTGATCATAAATAATAATATCATCACCAGCACTATTGCCATATTTATCTACAACAAATCCACGGCAAATTCCATATTTTAAAGGCAAAAATCTTCTTAAAAATTTACAAACGCTAATTTCAAACTCATCGCCATAATCGAAATTATAAACTGCAACTATATTTTTTATGGATCTTTCAAATTCTTGAGCAATATTTTTTATAACATTATTATATATATATTCTTCCATTTTTTTATTTTGTTCCTTTTATCACTTTAATAAATGGCAACATAATTCCATATTTGAAAATACATTTCTACTAAAATAAATATACATCCAGTAAGCATATAGAATACCATCCATATAAAATCCCATTTCATCACTCGAACTCAATCGCCACCCGTGGTTCCTTCGTCTTCCATCTCCTCGTCCACGTACTCTTCCTCAGTCTCCTCCGGCACATCGATATATTCTTCCGTATATTCTCCGCCGACCACCTGCGCCATGATCTTCTCAGACAAAGCCTTCAGATCACTGTTTGCATCCTCTCCGCTCCATATCCTTGCGAAAGTAATCTCCAACTCCACCCAGAAATTGCTGGTCTCGATCATCTTGGGCATCGGAACGGAACATTCATATTCCTGCAGGAATGCCGCTCTGTTCGCGTCCTCATACGTATCACCCGTATCACTGACCGGAAGCTTTCCGGTTCTTGCAAAAAGCTGCTCCGAAGCCTGTCTTGTCAGGTACAGGGCAAAATCGTTTGCCATCTCCTTCTTAACGGAATAACCGTTGACCACCACACACTGCGTGACGGACAAGGAGGCCGACCGCAGCTCATCACTCACATCCGGCAGCATGGAAATTCCATATTCATAAGCAAAATTTCCTTCCTCCTTCGCCTCCTCGATCTTGGAGAGCGCATCGGATGTAGCTACCGTATATACGATCTTACCGTCCATAAAGTCCTGCAGTACGCCGTCATAACTGATTTCCTTCGTATCAATGGAAAAGAACTGGTTCAGATCCTGATAGACCCTCATGCACTTGATCGCATTTTCATTGTAAATATGGATCGAATCGGCTCTATCCCCGTTAACGCCGCCCACATCAATGGCGTCTCCCACGAAGAAATAATTATAGAAGATATCCGACACGTCCCATTTAAAGACAGCTTCCACCTGCTCCGGTGCATCATATTCATCCGCAAATGTCAGGATATCGTCAATCGTATCCGGCAGGACGCCGTTCACCTTTTCCCTGACCGCATCTTCCCGGCTCTCTGCATTGGCCTCTGCCGCATCACCTGCATCCTGTTCCCCTGTCGCTTCGCTCTCCTCATCGCCGCCGTTTTCTGCGGTCTCTGTCTCCGCTTCCTGTCCCTCATCGATCTGCTGCTGTGCGGCTTCCGTCTCCGCCGTATCCTGTTCTGCCTCAATCTGCGCTCTGGCCCAGTCTTCAAGGTAAGTCCGGTTATACAGAAAACAGCTTGTCTCAAAATAAAACGGATAGGCAATCTGTTTCTCTTCATAAGTCACTGCTCCGACGGCAGTCCCCGGAAGCCACTGCTCCATGGCCGGAACACCTTCCGGCAGCCTGACTTCTGATGCAAGCCCTGCCAAATACGCCTTTTCCAGGGAATCGTTGCTTACAATATACAAATCCGGCACTTCCTCCGTGTGGAGTGATGCCTGGTTGACCGTCTCCAAATACTCCCGTCCCGACGTATAGACCGGCATCACACGCACTTCATCCTGGTATTCGCTGTACGCTACCGCCACACTGTTCAGATAATCGGTCAAAGCCTCGTCCGTATACCATAGATAGAGCGTCTCCCGGTGCCCGAACAGAGAATCCTCCTCTGTATTCGGCTCCTCACTTTGCCGGATCGACAACCCAAAATATCCTGCGGCATACACGCCGCCGGCACAGAGTGCAATGATCAGAATCGTGATCAATCTTTTTCTCAAAGCCACTTCTATCTCCTTAAATCTTCTTACTCATAACAAATTTCCTGTATACTCTCCCGCAGGATCCTCATCATATCGTCCACATGTTCCTTCGTGATCACAAGCGGCGGCACAAATCTGATAATGTCCGCTCCGGCGTTGATCAGTACCAGCCCCTTGTCCATGGCCCTTATGATAATCTCTCCCACCGGCCTGTCGAAAACAAGCCCCTGCAAAAGTCCCACGCCCCGGTGTGCCTTCACACAGTCAAACTCCTGTACCAGTCTGTCAAGACTTTCACCAAGATAAGCGCCGACTTCCTGCACGTTCGCAAGCACATTCTGCTTCTCGAAAAGCTCGATCACCTTGCTCACGGCCGCACAGGCCAGCGGATTGCCGCCATAAGTGCTGCCATGATCTCCCGCCACAAGGGAATGGGCGCCCACCTTCTCTGTCATCAGAAAAGCGCCTACCGGCACGCCGCATCCCAATGCCTTCGCCGTCGTCATCACATCCGGTCTGATACCATACCGCTGCCATGCGAACATCGTGCCGATCCGACCCATGCCGCACTGGATCTCATCTAACATCATCAGGATATCCCGCTCGTCGCAGAGCTTCCGCACCTTGCGCATAAACTCTTCCGTAGCCGGATAGATACCGCCCTCTCCCTGCACCGTCTCAAACAGGATCGCACAGGTCTTATCCGTTACCTGCGCCATCACGCTTTCGAAATCATTCAGACTGGCAAAGCGGATATGCCCGATCATCGGCTCGAACGCTTCCCTGTAATGCGGATTGCCCGTCACCGAAAGCGCCCCCATGGTTCTGCCGTGAAAAGAATGGTTCATGGCGATAATCTCATGATCCGTCCTGCCATCCTTCAGAAAAGCATATTTTCTCGCCGTCTTCACCGCGCCCTCCACAGCCTCCGCACCGCTGTTGGTGAAAAACACCCGGTCCATACCGGAAATCTCCTTCAGCTTCGTGGCCGCCTCAATGGCCGGCAGATTATAATAATAATTGGACGTATGAATGATCTTGTCGATCTGCGCCTTTAAGGCGTCATTGTACTCCTCATTATGATACCCCAGAGCAAACACCGCGATGCCGGACACAAAATCCAGATACCGCTTGCCGTCCATATCATACAGATACACGCCGTCCCCCTTTTCAAATACCACCTGGTAACGGTTGTACGTATGTAAAAGGGCTTTCTCCGCCTCATCGATATACTGCTGCATTGTTGTACTCATACGTTTCTTCCTCTTCTTCCATCCTGAATATCGCACTTCCTGCTGCACTGTCGCTCCATCTGTCTGCCGGCTGTCCGCTACACCCCGTCTTCATCCGAGATAATGGCCGTCCCGATCCCCTGGTTGGTAAAGATCTCCAACAACAGGCAGTGGGCAATCCGGCCGTCCAGGATATGAACCCTGTTAACGCCCTCCCTGATGGCATCCGTACAGTTACCAAGCTTCGGCAGCATCCCGCCTCCGATGCAGCCGCTGCCGATCAGCTCGTCTGCCTGTGCGGCCGATAGTCTCGATATAAAACTGCTCTTATCATTGATGTCCCGATACAGTCCCTCTATATCTGTCAGGAAGACCAGCTTGTCAGCGCCTACCGCCTTGGCGATGGCACAGGCAGCGTCATCCGCATTGATATTATAAGTCGTAAACTCCTGGTCCAGACCGACCGGCGCCACGATGGGCAGGAAATCCTTCTCCAACAGATCATAGAGCACCTTGGGATCCACGCTGCAGATCTCTCCCACGTAACCGATATCCTCGCCGTCCGGACACTTCTTCGTACATTGCAGTAATCCCGCATCCTTGCCGCTGATGCCCACTGCCCTGACACCCAGCTCTTCCACCATCCGCACCAGATTCTTATTGACCTTATTCAGGACCATCTCCGCGATCTCCATGGTCTCTTCATCCGTCACCCGCAGACCGTTTACAAACCGCGCCTCCTTGCCGACCTTACCCACCCAGCGGCTGATCTCCTTGCCGCCGCCATGCACGATGATCGGCTTAAATCCTACCAGCTTAAGCAGCGTAACATCCTTGATAACATTCCTCTGCAGTTCCTCGTCGCTCATGGCGCTGCCGCCGTATTTCACCACAATGATCTTGCGGTTAAACTTCTGAATATAAGGAAGGGCCTCGATCAGAACCTCAGCCTTTCCCAGAATCTTTTCCATTTCTTTTTGTTCCATGTTTTTTATCCTTTTCCAAGTCATATAATGTTTAGGTCAAAAGATGATACGATTTACCGGAATTTATCTTCTGCCTGTATGCGATCCTCAGCTCCTGTAATCGGCATTGATCTTCACATACTCATAGCTCAAGTCACACCCCCAGGCCGTTGCCTCGGCATCTCCCATATGCATATCCACCAACACCGTGACTTCCGGGGAAGCCAATACCTGCGTGGCCTCTTCCTCACTGTAATCCACTGCCACACCGTTTTTATAGAGCAGGATGCTCTTTTCCGTATTCTGAAAATACAACTCGATCTTCTCCGGATCAAACTGTACCCCGGAATACCCAAGCGCACACAGGAACCGGCCGAAATTGGCATCATGCCCGAAGATCGCCGCTTTGCACAGACTGGAACCGATCACCGACTTACTTAAGATACGCGCATTCTCCTTCGTATCCGCGTGGATCACTTTCGTCTCAAAAAGCGCCGTTGCACCCTCGCCGTCCCCGGCCATCTTCTTCGCCAGTGTAGTATTGATCAGCCTGAGCGCTTCTCTAAACTTCTCATAATCCGCATTCTTACAGGTGATCTCCGGGTTACCCGCCATACCGTTGGCCAGCACCACCAGGGTGTCGTTGGTGGATGTATCCCCATCCACGGAGATCATATTAAAGGTGTCCACAACATCCTCCCGCAGCGCCTCCTGCAAAAGCTCTTTGGAGATAGCCGCATCCGTGGTCACGAAGGCAAGCATGGTGCACATATTCGGATGAATCATACCGGACCCCTTACACATACCGCCGACCGTCACCGTCCTGCCGCCCAGCTCGATCTGCACCGCTGCCTGCTTGGACACCGTATCCGTGGTCATGATGGCTTCCGCTGCCAACGTGCCCGCCTCCTGCGTATCGGCCTTAGATGCTGCCAGCTTCTCCACACCGGCCAGAAGCTTCTCCACCGGAATCTGATTGCCGATCACACCGGTTGACGCCACCAGTACCGCATCCGGAGAAATCCCGAACAACTGCGCCGCCTTATCAGCCGTCTGCCTGCAGCAGTCAAATCCCTGCCTGCCGGTACAGGCATTGGCAATGCCGGAATTTACGATCACGGCGTGTACGGCAGGAGCATTCTCCACGATCTCCTTATCCCACAATACCGGCGCCGCCTTCACTACATTGCTGGTAAAAACGCCTGCCGCCCTGCAGGGCGCCTGGCTGTACACCAACGCCATGTCCTTTCTGTTCTGATATTTGATTGCCGCTTCGACGCCCGCCGCCTCAAATCCCCGGGCCGCGGTCACACCGCCCTCTATGATTTTCATGGATTCGCCTTTCCTTTCTGCCTTTTGCGCAAATAACCCTCTTTCATTTTCGCGCGCTGTTAATTATTCTAATACATTTCTCCCTTATTGGGAAGATGAAATTTCCTCCGTTCCGATATCCGGAATCTCCACACTGATCTGTGTATCACCGGCCGTCTCATGCGGATCCGGCTGTCCTCCCTTTTCTTCTTCCTTCTCTTCCCACAGAGACTCATATTCCTTGTGTTTCTTGTCCGCATTCATGACCGCCATATTCTTGGCCGCCATGTAGACTTCCATATTAAAGTCCATCAGCTTCTTCTCATCCGAAGCAGGCACTTTATCGCCGTTGGCGATCCTCCTGGCAATCTCCAGGCATTTGGCCACGTCTTCCCCATACTCCTGCATGGCCTCTCCCTGCTGCTTTGCCACTTCCGCATTGGCGATCCCGACCTCCAGTTCGATCACCTGATCCCGCAGCTTCACATGCTCCTCGATCTGTTCCTTCACCTGATCGATCTTCTCCTGCAGTTCCTGCACACGCTTACGATATTCTTCCGACAGTTCGATCACCACCCCGGCGCCGCCGTTTAATGCTTCCCCGCCGATGCTGTACTTAAATTTCGTTTCGTTTTCTTCCTTCTCCTTAAGCAGCTTCTTCTGCCTGTCTCTCAGCACCTCCAGCTGCGACGTATACGCCTGCCTGGCCTCCCTGATCTTCATCGTTGCCATCTTAACCCCTCTTTTCTTTCCCTTCCTGCATTCTCTAAGACATGACTTACTATAAGTCATGTTTTATTGAACGCCGTAATATTCTTCTCATTTAACGTGAAGTCATAATAGTTCAGATCTTCCCGCCTCGTCCAGCCGATCTGCCTCCAGAAAGCATTACCGATATCGTTGGCCGTAAAGGCGATCAGCGACACCTTATTGATCTGTTCCGCCTTGAGCGCCTCCATGCAAAAGACCACCATCCGCCTGCCGATCCCCCGCATCCGGAAACCTTCCGCCACGCAGACATGATACAAACAGCCGCGTCTGCCGTCATGTCCGCACAGAATCGCTCCCACGATCTGTCCGTCCTCCACCGCCACCACACTGCTGGACGGATTTCTGGCAAGGAAACGGGCAACTCCTTCCCTGGAATCGTCCAGACTCCTGATCGCAAAACCCTTGATGGAAAGCCACAGAGCCTTTACTCCCTCGTAATCTTCTATTGTCATCGTCCGTATCGTCATCCTGTTTTCTCTGCCTTTCTCCTCAAAACTCTCCTGTAATGGAAGTGTTTGATCAATATCCTAACGTTCCCTCCAACGACTCATCATCGTCAATCCACTGCTGTACCGGAATGATCCGGTAGTCGTCTTCCGTATCCCGGATGTAGACCGTCTCGATCCCGGCATTGATGATCTGCCGCTTGCACATGGAACAGCTGCAGGAATTTTTCACATATTCCCCCGTATCGGCCTCCACGCCTACCAGATACAACGCACTTCCGATCATCTTGTCCCTGGACGCGCTGATGATCGCATTCGCCTCCGCATGGACACTGCGGCAAAGCTCATACCGTTCGCCCCGGGGAATCTCCATCCTGATACGCACGCATTCCCCGAGGTCCGTGCAGTTCTTCCGCCCCCGCGGCGCCCCCACATAGCCCGTGGAGATCACCTCGTCATTCTTGACGATCACCGCCCCATAATGCCTTCTGAGACAGGTGGAACGCTGCGCCACCATCTTTGCCAGATCCAGATAATAATTGACTTTATCTCTTCTTACCACGATTCCTGTTCCTTTCCTGTTTCATTCTACAGCTCCCTGTTTGCTCATTCCTTCCCTGTCCCGTGCATTACGCCTGCCGGAAATACCCTACGGGAACATCGGCACCAGATTAAGCCCTTCGCTTTCCGGAAGTCCGAACATCAGGTTCATATTCTGCACGGCCTGACCTGCTGCCCCTTTTACCAGATTATCAAGCGCACCCATCATGATGATCCTGCCGGTCCGCTCATCGATCACAAAATTAAGATCCACATAGTTGCTGCCTTCCACCCACTTTGTCTCCGGGCAGACGCCTTTTTCCAATACGCGGACAAACGTTTCTTTTCCATAATACTTATCATACACTGCCCGGATCTCCTCGTAAGCCGGCAGGCTCTTTCCGCCGTCTGCCCTTGTTACCGGAAGGAGCTTCGCATATTCCGTGACCAGAATTCCCCTGTTCATCGGAACCAGATGGGGCGTAAAATTCACCAGAATCTCTCTGCCCGCCGCATAGCCCAGCTGCTCTTCGATCTCCGGCGTATGTCTGTGGCTTGCAACGCCGTAAGCCTTGATATTCTCGTTCACTTCACAGTACAGGTTCGGCACCTTGGCGCCCCGCCCGGCTCCCGACGTCCCACTCTTGGCATCGATAATCAGCGTATCCGGATCGATCAGCCCTTCCTTCACAAGCGGATAAGCCGTCAGGATGGAGCAGGTCGTATAACAGCCAGGATTGGCCACCAGTCTGGCCTTCTTCACATCCTCCCTGTTGACCTCGCAAAGTCCATACACCGCCTCTTCTATGTACTGAGGAGACCTGTGCTCTATCCCGTACCATTTCTCATAGACAGTCACGTCTTTGATCCGAAAATCCGCACTCAGGTCCACAATCTTTACCTTCGACAAAATAGCGTCATTCAACACCGACGCACAGAATCCCTGAGGCGTCGCCGTAAAGATAACGTCCACCTGCCCTGCCAGTTCTTCCATATTATCATCCATACAGGCAGCATCCACGATCTTATACAGATTCTGATAAACGGATGCATATTTCTGATCTACATAGCTGCGGGAACCATACCATTTGACCTCCACCTCTCTGTGCCCCATAAGCAGCCTCACCAATTCACCGCCCGCATATCCTGTCGCTCCTATAATCCCTGCTCTGATCATTTTTGCTCCGTACTCCTTTCCAAAAATATATAAGTAAATAAACATCTATAACATTGAGACTTTATATCCTGACATGGATTCCCGGCCGCTGCCGCCGGTCGTATGACCAGTATATCACGCCTTGCTATAGAAATCACTAGAAAACGCCAAAGCTTTAAAAATCCGGCACTTTATGCATAAAAATTCATTATTGATGCATATTATCCATTTTTAATTCTACTTTTTGCATAAAAAAGGAGAAATATTCGCTTCAAAAATGCATAAAATCACACTTGCATTCTATACTGCCATGATGTATATTGTTTTAGGAACAGATTTCTAAAAACAAAGGAGACTCTATCATGAAAGAAAAAGTTGTTCTTGCCTATTCAGGCGGACTGGACACCACGGCGATCATCCCCTGGTTAAAGGAAAATTTTGATTACGAAGTGATCTGCGTATGCGGCAACTGCGGACAGGCGGAGGAACTGGACGGCCTGGAAGAACGCGCCCTGTCAAGCGGTGCCTCCAAACTCTATATCGAGGATCTGACAGACGAGTTCTGCGACGAATTCATCATGCCCTGCGTACAGGCGCATGCCGTATATGAGAACAAATACCTGCTGGGCACCTCCATGGCCCGCCCCGTGATCGCCAGAAAGTTAGTGGAGGTCGCACGCAAAGAAGGCGCCACCGCGATCTGCCACGGCGCTACCGGCAAGGGCAACGACCAGATCCGTTTCGAACTGGGCATCAAGGCGCTGGCGCCCGACTTAAAGATCATTGCTGCATGGCGCAATGAGAAGTGGATCATGAATTCCCGTGAGGAGGAGATCGAGTACTGCAAGCAGCACGGTATTCATCTGCCTTTCTCTGCAGATTCAAGCTACAGCCGCGACCGCAACCTGTGGCATATCAGCCACGAGGGCCTGGAACTGGAAGATCCTTCCAATGAACCTAACTATGAACACCTGCTTGTGCTTGGTACCACACCGGAGAAGGCTCCCGATGAGGGCGAGTATGTTACCATGACTTTCGAGAAAGGGATTCCCACTTCTGTCAACGGCAGGCAGATGAAAGTATCCGAGATCATCTCCACCCTGAACGAACTGGGCGGCAAACACGGCATCGGCATCATCGATATCGTAGAGAACCGTGTGGTAGGCATGAAGTCCCGCGGCGTCTATGAGACCCCCGGCGGCACCATCCTCTATGAGGCGCATCAGCAGCTTGAGGAACTGATTCTTGACCGCGACACCTACGCGCTCAAAGCCGATCTTGGCAATAAATTTGCACAGGTCGTATATGAAGGTAAGTGGTTCACACCGCTGCGCGAGGCGCTGCAGGCGTTTATCGAATCCACCCAACGCTATGTGACCGGAGAAGTGAAATTCAAACTCTACAAGGGGAACATCATCAAGGCAGGCACCACCTCTCCTTACACACTGTACAACGAAAGCATTGCCTCCTTCACCACCGGCGATCTCTACGATCACCACGATGCAGAAGGCTTCATCAATCTGTTTGGCCTGTCCTGTAAGGTTCGCGCTATGAAAATGCAGGAACAGGGCGAAAAACTGCTTTAAAACCATGAATTCATTTGATATAATTATCCTATACGCCGTTGCAGTCAATGTGGTCAGCTTTATCATGATGGGCGTGGACAAACGAAAGGCCGTCAAGCGTGCCTTTCGTATTCCCGAGTCCACCCTCTTTGTGTTGGCCATCATTGGCGGCAGCATCGGCTCCATTGCAGGTATGCATCTTTTTCACCACAAGACAAGACACTGGTACTTCCTCTACGGAATGCCGGTGATTTTGGCTTTACAGATTATTTTGATTCTTACGTTGGTGTTTTCACCGATCGAGTGGGGGTTCTGGTAGGAGGATATCTATGCACATTGCGGTTTGTGACGATAACATTGCGGACAGAAAGCAGATGGAGCGTCTCCTCGGGCGCGCCTCCGACAGGAGGCTTCACACCACGGGTGTGCTCTATATTGATTCTTACGGAAATGTGGAGGCGGTCATGCGCTCTCCCATGCTCTACGATGCCTTTTTTATCGACATGACAAGCGGCCCCGTCAACGGCTTTCAGCTTGCGCGCAAACTGATCGACGCGGGCGTTGTGGCTCCCATTGTGCTGTGCATCTCAACCATAAATTATCCCTCCGTCATCGAGGCGGCCCTCGCCAAAGTGCCGGAGGATGTCACGGAAGCGTCCAACCACGATATCCTGCGCAGGCAGCTTCAGAAACAAATCCTCTATCTGCAAAAGCCGATCAAGGTAAACGAACTCGATGAAATGTTAGACCACGCCCAGAACATGAAGGCCGAGACCATTCCCACCATAGAACTGCGCGGGGAAAAGGACACCCTCTATGTCCATGAGGACGAAATCCTCTATGCCGTCAAGGGCGGCAACTATCTCCATGTGGTCCTGACCGAGGGGCGCACGCTCGATATTCTGAGCACCCTGCCCAATCTCTACTCGCAGGTGGCCATGTTTACCCATTTTGTCATCATATCCGAGCATTGTTTTGTCAACACCACCGCTGTGGAAAAGTTCTCTCTCCTGAGGCTGACCATGAAGGACGGAAAAACATTATCCGTATCGCCTTTGGAGCTTTCCAAACTCAAAAAGGCACTGAAAGCAAATACGGACTGACCATTTCAGTCAATCCGTCGTAATTCCATTCTGTCTTAAAGTGTCACGATCACGCCGCCGTCATTGGCATACATACTGCTGACCCCCGCGGTGTCCATCACCAAAACATCCCTATCTGACAGCCTGTTCTCACATATGCCTTTCAGCTCATTCAGTGTAAGATTGT
>CANOCU010000020.1 GCA_947564645.1 uncultured Lachnospiraceae bacterium | reverse complement strand
ATGTTCGTGTTGTTTTCTTTGAGTTTAAACCATTTCTCTAACATCACTTTCTCCTTTTCTCATAAGTGGGTTTATGATACCCTATTTGCCTTCATAGATGATGACGCTGTCGACATCGTAGTCTTTCAGGCGCTCTCTTCCCTTAAGCCCCGCCAGTTCCATCAGGAAGATCACCTTGACTACTTCGCCGCCCAGCTCTTCGATCATCTGAATGCTCGCTTCTATCGTACCGCCCGTGGCGATCAGGTCGTCTACCACCACTACCTTCTGCCCCGGTTTGATGGAGTCCCTGTGCATCTCCACCACCGCACTGCCATATTCCAGGTCGTACTCCCTGGAGATAACGTCCAAAGGCAGCTTGCCCTTCTTGCGGACCGGCACGAATCCTTTATGTAACGCGTAGGCGATAGGAACGCCGAAGATAAAACCCCTTGACTCCGTCCCTACGATCATGTCGAAATCGATCCCCTCAAGCATCTTCTTCATGGAGTCGATCGCCAGTGCCAGCCCTTCCGGATCCTGCAGCACGCTCGTCACATCCCGGAATATGATCCCCTTCTCCGGAAAATCCGGGATACTGCGCACATATTCTTCCACTCTCTTCTCACTCTTCATTCGTAAACCCCCATTCAATCAAAATACGGCGTTACCCTCCCTGAACAAAGAGTATCTTAGTGTAACGCCATGTCTTAGTATATCACAACTATCCAAAAACACCTATAGATTCTCTGCATTATATTGACAAAATCCCCGGCCTGAGAGTATTCTTATATAACATTGCACAAAAGCACGGAGGTTTTTGCTTATGAATACAAAAAAGAAAGCCATGTTCTCGAACAGCAGCAGATTCTATTCTCAGATCTTCAAGCTGGTGGTGCCGATCATCATCCAGAATCTTCTGAGTGCGGCCGTCAATTCCGCGGATGTCGTCATGCTCAACTACGTGGGACAGTCCTCGATCTCGGCCGTATCGCTTGCATCCAATTACGCAAGCGTTCTCTTTATGGTCTTCTATGGTCTTGGCACGGGTGCGACCATATTAAGCGCACAGTACTGGGGTAAGAAGGATCTGCAGGCAATTCAGGTGATCGAGGGTATCGCGCTGCGCTTTTCCCTGCTGATCGCGCTGGTTTTCTCCGCCTGCGCCCTGCTTCTGCCGGACCAGATGATGCGGCTCTTTACGACGGATACCGAGTTGATCCGGATCGGCGCCGGCTATCTGCGGGTAATGTCCGTCACTTACCTTTGTTGGGCCATCGTGGAAGTCTATCTCTCCATCCTGCGCAGCATCGGGCAGGTGACCATATCCATGGCCTTAAATATCGTCGCCTTTTCGCTGAATATCCTGCTGAACGCCGTTTTTATCTTCGGCCTGTTCGGCGCGCCGAAGCTGGGGGCCACCGGCGTAGCCATCGCTACCGCGCTCTCCCGTATCGTGGAGCTGATCGGCTGCTTCCTGGTATCCATGTTCAGCCAGGAGCTGAAGCTAAACCTGGCTTACCTGTTTATCCGCAACAAGGTACTGCTGAAAGATTTCATCCACCTGTCGCTGCCGGCTCTGGCCAATGACATCTCCTGGAGCGTGGCTTTCTCCATGTATTCCGTGATCCTGGGACATCTGGGCACAGATGCGGTGGCGGCCAACTCCCTGGTTGTGGTAGTCCGCAACTTCGGCACCGTACTCTGCTTCGGTACCGCCAGCGCGGGCGGCATCCTGCTTGGCAACGTGATGGGTGAAAATGACATGGAGCGCACGAAGGAATATGCCTCCAGGCTGATCCGTCTGACCGTCCTCACCGGCGCCATCGGCGGCGTCATCATCCTCGCGATCACGCCCTTTGTGCTGCACTTTGCAGCCCTGACAGAGACGGCAATGCACTACCTGAAATATATGCTTTTTATCAACAGCTACTATGTGATGGGAGCCGCCGTCAATACGACGCTGATCGCCGGCGTGTTCCGGGCCGGAGGAGATACGCGGTTCGGCCTCATCTGCGATACGATCGATATGTGGTGCTATGCGGTGCCGCTCGGCTTTATTGCCGCTTTCGTATTTAAGCTGCCGGTTTTGGTCGTCTATTTCCTGCTCTGCACCGACGAATTTGTGAAATGGCCCTGGGTCATCAAGCGTTATCGAAGCGGTAAGTGGCTGCAGAACCTCACAAGGGATGACCTTTTTACCACAGAGAACGAAAAAACCGCATCGCAGCAATAACAGTGTAAACCAAAACCCGCAGGAGGAAAGGACTCAGGATATGTTATACTACGCAGCGCCGATGGAAGGCATCACCACCTATATCTACCGCCGGGCGCACGCACGTTTCTACGGCGGCATCGACAAATACTTTACCCCCTTCATTGCCGGTAAGAAGATGACTACCCGGGAGACGCGGGACGTTCTCCCGGAAAACAATGAGGGGGTTGTTCTTGTGCCCCAGATCCTGACCAACAAGGCCGGAGACTTTCTGGAGATCGCGCGAAGGCTTGCCGCTTACGGATACGATACGGTCAACCTGAATCTCGGCTGTCCCTCCGGCACCGTCGCCGCCAGGAAACGGGGCGCCGGATTCTTAAGCGAACCGGAAGCGTTAGATGCCTTTCTCTATGAGATTTATGAGAAGTGTCCGCTAAAGATTTCCGTCAAGACACGTCTCGGCATCTCGGACCCGGACGAATGGGACCGTCTGCTGTCCGTCTATGCCAAATATCCGCTGCAGGAACTGATCATCCACACGAGACTGCTGCAGGAATTTTACACGGGCGCAACGCATCCGGAAGCTTATGCCCTGGCTGCACGGCGGCTTCGCGCTGCGGACAGGGAACAGACATGGTCTGCAGGGACTCCCCTCTGTTATAACGGGGATATCCTGTCTGCGGAAAGTCTTGCGAATATACAGGCCAGAGTCGCCGCCTGCATTGACGATCCGGACAGCTGCGACAGATACGGCAGAAATGACGAAAATGACAGCCGCGGCGAAACAGACGCTACCTTCGCCCACCCTCCCGTGATCGACCGTGTCATGATCGGCCGCGGCCTGCTGCGTAATCCTGCCCTGGCCACACAGTTACGCACTGCATCCCTCACGGCTGCAGATCTGACCGCGCAGTCTCAGGCACACTCCAAAAATACAGAGATCCTCCGCGCTTTCCACGATGAGATTCTGGACGGTTACCGGGAGATCATGTCCGGAGATCTGCCCGTCTTGTTCAAAATGAAAGATCTCTGGACCTATATGATCATGAATTTTACACCTTCCGATCCCTCCCATTCTCCGGAAGAGCCCGACCCAGACCGTCAGTCTGTCGCAAAATATCTGAAGAAGATACGCAAGGCCGAACGGATCCCGGAATACCTGATTGCCGTAGACACCCTTTTCCGGGAATGCTGCGTCTGTTGAGAGCGTCCGCTACATCCTCTTTTCCAGCAGGCGGTATACCGCATTGTAACTGGTGCATAACAGCAAAAACAATAAAGCGATCATCCCGATCACCCATGTCTGCACCCGAAACAGGGCCAGGACGAGATCCAGCAGCAGAAGCACACACAACATGATCTGCATGCTTA
This sequence comes from uncultured Lachnospiraceae bacterium, assembly GCA_947564645.1. Taxonomy (GTDB): domain Bacteria; phylum Bacillota; class Clostridia; order Lachnospirales; family Lachnospiraceae; genus UBA3282. Next base: position 53,918 of record CANOCU010000020.1, on the reverse strand, counting down.
CCTGCCCTGCTTTCATCCGCATATACTGTTTCCGCTCATCCAGGCGGTCGATGCGTTCCTCCCGTTTCCTCTCTTCGTAATCCGCCCTGCGCTCCGGCCTGGTCCAGTAGAGAATGCGTACCAGGTTATGTCCGGCGCCGCCGGCAAGTCCGCATCCCATCGCAAAGACCATCGTCGAATAATAATCAATCTGCATTGCAAGTCCGACACCGGCCAATAGGATGCCGATCACAAATTCTATCACAAGCGCCTTGTTCTGTTTCATTTCGTCTCCTCCTCATAAATAAAAATTTCTTCGATGCTCATCCGAAAATACCGCGCGATCTTAAAGGCCAGCAAAATGGACGGATTATATCTGCCGTTCTCCAGAGAGCCGATCGTCTGCCGGGATACTTCCAGCGCCGCGGCCAGTTCTTCCTGATTAATGCCGCGCTCCCTGCGCAATTTCTCTAAATTGTTCTTCATAGTTTCTAACCTGTCACTCCCTTCCCCATATCAGCAGTCAAAACGGTATTGCCTTCCACGCTGAAAAGTTTCTTTTTGGAAAGTTTACTTTCCATCTTAAGTCCATAATAGCGATTATTCCTCAAAATGTCAAGCATGCTTTCCATTTTAACCTCTTTATGAAAGTGACATTGGACGTGAATAACAATGTAACATTAACTCTGCCTTTCTGCGTCCTGCCGCAAAAAAGCAGTAGAAAAAAATGCCTCTTAATGCTACACTTACAGGAAACGACATAACAAACGGAGGACATGCCAATGTTAGAATTCAAATACGATACCCAGCTTTTGATCGAAGGGGAAGATCTGGATGAGGATGTGATCTCAGAATACTTTACGGAGCATTTTCAGGGCGACTGCCTGCTTGCAGTGGGGGATGATGAGCTGATCAAGATCCATTTCCATACGAACGAGCCCTGGAAAGTACTCGAATACTGCGCTTCTATCGGAGAAATCTACGATATCGTGATAGAAGATATGGACCGTCAGTCAAGAGGCCTGAAAGGATAACAGATTTTGTGTCAAAGGTATCAAAGACAATATGCACAGGGGTACAAAAGCGCTTCACCCCTGTGCATATCTGGTCAGAAACTGCTTCGTCCGCTCTTCCTGCGGATGGTCGATCACCTGCCTGGGATCTCCCTGCTCTACGATCACGCCCTCATCCATGAAAATCAGCTGATCCGACACGTCTCTGGCAAAAGCCATCTCGTGAGTGACGATGATCATGGTCGTCTTCTGGTCCGCCAGGCCGCGGATGACCTTCAGCACTTCTCCCGTCAGTTCCGGATCCAGGGCGGATGTGGGCTCGTCAAAGCACAGGATATCCGGCTGCAACGCCAATGCCCTGGCGATCGCCACGCGCTGCTGCTGCCCGCCGGACAGCTGATGCGGATAATGGGACATGCGCTCCGCTAGCCCCATCTGTTCAAGCAGCGCCTTTCCATGCGCTTCTATCCGTGCGCAGATCTCTTTCCTGTTCTGTTTGAAATCGGGCTGTTCCTTCGCCAGAAGCTTCTCGGAGAGGGTAACATTTTCCAGAGCCGTATACTGAGGAAACAAGTTGAAAGACTGAAATACCATCCCAAAATGCAGGCGTTTGGTGCGAAGCCCCTTCTCCTGCTCCCGCCGCGGCATGGAAGCGTCAAAAAGCGTCTCTCCCTTCACGGTGATCGAACCTCTGTCCGGCGTTTCCAGAAAATTCAGACACCGCAAAAGCGTCGTCTTCCCGGAACCCGAGGAGCCGATAATGGCCAGCGCATTTCCCTCCTCCAGCGAAAAACTGACGTCGTCGAGCACCTTCGTATTGTCAAACTGTTTCCCGATATTTCTCACTTCCAAAATTGCCATGATCCTTCATCCTTCCAAAAATATAGGAATTTCCACTCCCCGACGCCGCGCCTGCCCCTGCAGACAGGACGTCTGTCACCGGAAATAATCCAGCTTCCGCTCGATATAATTGAACAGCAGCGTCAGCACCCCCACAAACACCAGATAGAACACACCGGTGTAGAACAACGGCCACGTCAGACCGTTGCTCTTCATAAAGGAATAACCCGCGAAGGTCAGCTCATAAGCCGCGATCATACGCGCCAGAGACGTATCCTTGACCAACGTGATCACCTCATTGGACATCGGCGGCACGACCCTTTTGACCATCTGCAGCAGCGTGACCCGGAAAAAGATCTGGCGCTTCGTCATCCCCAGCACTTCCCCGGCCTCCCGCTGTCCCGCCGGAACGCCCTCGATCCCGCCCCGGAAAATCACCGAGAAATAGCAGGCATAGTTAATGCTGAACGCCACCACCGTAGCCGTAATACGCCCGCTCTCGTTACCGCTCCATATATTGTGCCCCAGCCACAGCCCCGGCCCATAGAAAATAATGATCAGCTGCAGCATCAGCGGCGTACCTCTGATGATCCACACCACCACCTGGATCAGATACCGCAGAGGCCGCCATCTGCTCATAGAGCCAAACGCCAGGATCAGCCCAAAGGGCAGAGAGAACACCAATGTAAAAAGAAAGATCTGAAACGTCGTCAGCAGACCGTCTAACAGCGCTCGTGTCACATTCCAAAACATAAAAAACTTCTCCCTTAATGTTTACTGTGCAGGCACTACGATCACCTGTGCGTTATTGCAGTAAGCATTGGTACATTCCATTGCCGACGTGGTCTCATCGGTCAGCGTCATGCCGTTCCACACCACATCGATCGTTTTCGACTCCAGCTCCATGATCTTATTATCCCAGTCGATCACCACGAACTGTACCTCTACGCCCAGCTTTTCCGCGGTGAGACGGGCCATATCGGCATCAAATCCGACCCATTCTCCGGATTCGTCTTTAAAGTCCATCGGTTCAAATTCTGTGATACCCACGATCAGACTGCCTTTCTCCTGAATATAAGCCACGTCGCTGTCCTCTGTGGACGCTGCAAATTCGGAGGCCGGCTGCTCCACCAGCGCTTCCTGCACGCCGTAAACGGATGCCATCTCCTCCATGGTGCCGTCTGCGTAGCTTTCTCCGAATACGGCATTGATATAGGAAGCCAGGTCGGAACCCTTACGGCATCCCACGCCGTATTCTTCCGTCGTCAGTTCCGTCGTATGTGTCAAACCCGGATAACTGGTGCCTTCCCCGATCATGGCTCCGGCCATCAGCAGATCGATGATCGCCGCATCGGATGTTCCAGCCGCAACCTCCATCAGTGCATCGGCCTGCGAAGTCACCACATTCGTCTGCAGGCCGTTGTCCTGTGCCGCCGCCTCTCCTGCGGAACCTGCTTCCACTGCATATACAAGATTCGTGTCCGGGGCAGCCGCACTGTCCGTGCCTGCCTCCGCCGCCCCGGCAGCATCCGCGTCTGCAGGCGCCTCTGCATTCTCGCTTCCTTCGTTATCCGCCTCCGCCGATCCATCCGCCCGCGCAGCCTCATCCGCATCGACCTGTGTCTCTGCTTCCGCCGTCGTCTGCGCCGCGTCGTCCGCCGTGCTGCCGCATCCTGCCAATACCGTACCGACTGCCATGGTTACCGCTAACATAAGTGCCAATTTCTTTTTCATAATTCTCCTCCTCGCTCAATTCCTTATTTCGCAAATCCGAATTGTATTTTATCATGGTAGTGCACTAAAGTAAAGAAGAAAATTTTATAAAAAAAGGACAAATTGGCAGAAACTCCTTATCTTGTATTGAAAAAGGAAATTTTATGAAATATAATAAATAAAGTACTCATTCACATCAAGAAATTCAAGGACAGGTATCTCACAATGACAACGCTAAGCGAACCACCCCATAAACAACCGAAACACAGCCGGGAAAATATCCGTATCACTTTAAATATGGCATGGCCGTCTATCGTGGAATCCTTCTTCGTGGCTTTTGCCGGCCTGGTGGATTCTCTGATGGTAAGCTCTCTTGGCTCCTACGCGGTGGCTGCCGTGGGCCTCACGACCCAGCCCAAGTTCGTAGGATTATCCTTATTCTTTGCAGTCAATGTGGCGATCTCGGCCCTGGTCGCAAGACGGCGCGGGGAAGAGAAGCCGGAAGAAGCCAACCGGATCTTAAGCACGGCGCTGGCTTTTATTCTCGTTGCGGCGGTGATCATAAGCATTCTGTTCGTGACCTTGGCAAGCCCCATCATCCATCTGTGCGGTTCCACGCCGGAAACCCATGACAGCGCAGTCGCCTACTTCCGCATTATTATGGGCGGCATGATCTTCAACTGCATTCAGATGGGGATCAATTCCGCCCAGCGGGGCGCCGGCAATACGAAGATCACCATGCGCACCAACGTGACTTCCAACACGGTCAATATCATTTTCAACTATCTGCTGATCGGCGGCCACTTCGGCTTCCCGGCTCTGGGGATCCATGGTGCGGCGCTGGCCACGGTCCTCGGCACCGTAGTCGCCTGCATTATGAGCATTCTCTCGATCCTGAAGCCCGACGGGTTTATCAGCCTGCCTTATATCCTGAAGAACAAAGTATGGCCGGCGGCCAGAACCTTACATAACCTGATCCACGTAGGCTACAGCGTTTTCTTCGAACAGATCCTGATGAGAATCGGCTTTATGATGACCGCGATCATGGCTGCCAACCAGGGCACCGATGCCATGGCCGCCCATCAGGTAGGCATGAATATCATGGGTCTGTCCTTCTCCTTCGGCGACGGCCTGCAGGCAGCCGCAGTGGCCCTGATCGGGCGCAGCCTGGGCGCCGGCGACGAGAAGATGGCCAAGGAATTTGGCAGCATCTGCAAGCTGTTCGGCGCCGTTATTTCCGCCTGCCTGGCCGTGCTCTACTTCTTCGGTGCGAAGCCGCTGCTTGGCCTGTTCTTTGCGGAAGCGCATATCGTCGCCATCGGCGTCGGCATCATGCGGGTCATCATCTTCGTGGTCGTCTTCCAGATCAGCCAGGTGGTCTACATGGGTTGTCTGCGCGGTGCGGGGGACACGCTCTACACGGCGGTTGCCTCCACCATCAGCGTTACCTTCATCCGCACCCTGGCGTCCTGGCTGGGCGGTTATGTGTTCGGATTTGGCATCATCGGCATCTGGCTGGGCGTCCTGACCGACCAGATCTCCCGTTTCCTCTTTGCTTCCATACGATTCAAGCAGGGGAAATGGACACAGATCAAGATTTAGGAATTTCTTTCGGTATCCGCAGCGTCACACAAGCCCCGTGGGAGGCTGCATCGTTTTCCAGGTACAGTTCCCCGTTATGCTGGCGCGCGATCGTATCGACGATATACAGCCCCATGCCATAGTGTGCTTTTGTGGACGTGCGGCTCTCATCGTCCATATAGAACTGTTCCTTTCCGCGAAGGAGCGCCTTCTCCGAGAATCCCGGTCCTGTATCCGCGACAGTAAAGAGCAGGGATTGTGCATCCTCTGCCGCGCGAAAAGAAACCGTTCCGCCCCGGGGTGTGTGTTCCACCGCATTCTCCAGCAGATTCAGCAGTGCCCTGGTCAGAAGTCCGGGCTCCATATACACTTCCCGCCGCTCCACTCCACACTCCCACACAAGTGCTGCCTGCCCGATACGGCAGAGTCTTTCCGCCTGTTTTCTTACCACAGCAAGACATTTGATAAGATCCGTATCCCGCCTGCTGACAGATGCCGCTGGCGCCGATCTGGTAAACGCAATCAGCATCTGCACATAATCCTGCATCTGTAGGGCATTCTCCGCTACACAGTCCACATACTCCTGTTGTTCCTCCGTCAGCGGCGTATCGCCAAGCAGTTCGGTATTGCCCCGTACAAGGGTCAGCGGCGTCTTCAGGTCATGGGCCAGGGCCGAGATCTGCTCCTGTCTGCGCTGCTCCTGCTGCCACTGTTCTTCCAACGAACGCTTGAGGGCTGTCCGCATATCCTCCATCGCCTGCAGAATATCATTGATCTCGCGAATGCCGCCTTTGCCCCTTTCCACCACAGCATCCAGATCCTGCCTCTGTATCCTGCCGGCCGCAGCGGTCAGTGGCGCCATCTTCTCCCGCATGCTGCGGCTGAACCGAAACGCCGTCATCAGGATCAGCGCCAACAGCAAAAGCAATGCCACGCCCGGGATCAGCAATTCCGGCGGCGGCAGACAGCTTCGCAGTGCCTCGGACTGATACTGCATTATGATCCGGAAGCGCAGTACGCAGTATTCGCCGTCTCTTCTGATGATCTTATAATACTGTCCGCCGATCTGCCTGCCCGGCTTCGACAGCTTCCCTTCCACCGCAGCCCATGCTTTTTCGGCCTCTTTGCCCTGCAGATCTCCACTCAGTACCGTCCCCGCTTCATCGAAGACCACATACCGGCACAACTCGGGGATCATCTCGCCTGTGACTGTTTCCGCCTGCTCTATGGCCGGTGCAGCGCTCTCTGCCTGCTCTTCCGCATAGCGCGCCGGGTAGACGCCCTTACTCGACCACATGACAAGGAACGCCCCGGTCACTGCCATCATGACCAGCGCGGTGCCGGCAAGAAGATATCCGAAGTATTTCAGGAAAAAAAGACTGAGCGAAATTTCATGTTTTGTTCTTTTTTTACCGTTTATGCGTCCCATTTGTATCCGATCCCCCATACTGTTTTAATCGGCATGTAGTCATACTTCTCCAGTTTACTGCGGATATTTTTGACATGCGTCGCGATCGTCGCCTCGTCGCTCTCCCCGTCAAACCCGAACACCTTCTCATAGATCTGTTCTCTTGAAAAAACCTGTCCATGGTTGCGGGCCAAAAACTCACAGATCGCGTACTCCCCCTTCGTCAGCGCCACTTCCCTCTCCCCCACAAACAGCTGTCTGGAAGAGAATTGAAAGCGGGCTTTGTCAAATGTAAGCCCCACAAAATGTTCTCTCCGCTCCCTCCGCAGATGCGCCGCCACCCGGGCACGCAGTTCCGCCGCACCGAAGGGCTTGCAGATATAGTCATCGGCGCCTTTTTCCAACCCCTGTACAAGGCTGCTCTCCTCAGATCTGGCAGTGAGAAACAGGATCGGGCAGTCCACGCGGCCCCGAAGCTTTTCACAGAGCGCAAACCCATCTTCCCCGGGCATCATCACATCCAACAGGATCAGATCGAATCTGTCCAGGCGTAGCTGTTCCACTGCCCCGGAATCGGCCTGCAGCGTCACCGTATGCCCATCCTTTTCCAGGATTCTGCGTATCATTTTAAGGATTGCCGCATCGTCGTCTACTGCCAGAATATTAGCCATGATTCCCTCCTGTCTTGTAACAGTGCAGCCTTCGGCCCCTCTGTCACGAAATCTGTCCGTTCCATCTTTTTGCCATCTTTATGCCATCTCTGTTTCTTCCATTGCCGCTTTGCTACCTGTATCCGGCGTCCGCCCGATGATCTTACTCCTCTCCGCACACACCGTCCCAGCGGCACGCCCAAACCAGATATCCCAGAAATGACACAATTGTCATAACGGTGCAGACGACAACCGCCCCGTCGAGACTGACCGTCGGCTCCTCCACCGTGCTGTAGGCAAACATCACATACCCTGTCAGTCTGTTGGCCCAGACTGCCGGAACGAAGATCCAGACGCCCTCTCCCAGCCCGGTCATCAGAACCGCGGAGAGCAGGCTTTCGACCACGCCCAGGCCGATGGTCACGCCCTTATTAAACCGCAGCGCCAGGAACAGGTGCAGGATGTAGAGAAAAACACTGCCGCCCGCCATCACGGCCGCTGCGATCCAATAGAATCCATATTCCACCACCCGCTGCCCCATCCCGAAGAAATAGCCCGTTCCGAACAACACCGACGTGAGCACAACGGAAAAGGCGCCAAGCAGCACCAACAGCAGCAGTTTACTGCAAAAAGCCGTTCGCCTGCCGGTAACGGCCAACATCGCCTGATATCTGCCGGCGGTCAGTTCCTGCTCTGCTATTATGGCACAAAAAACACCGATCAGGAAGGGGTATCCCATCCCCATGACCTGAAAAAACGCCTGTACCTTGCTGAAACTGTCCCAGGGGGATACTTTATAATAGAGAAGAAATACGCCCGCCATCAGGGCGGGGATCCCCAGATGCGCGGCGGCGATCGGGGTAGCCTTTATTTTCAGAAAATCTGACCTGATACAACGTAATAACATTCTCATAACGCAAACTCGCTCCTGTCTGAATTGTATCGTTAACGACATTAGAAATTTCATTTTCGGCCTTGCAGGTGCTTCCGTATATGGCTCCTGCAAGAGCCGGAAACAGAAATTTGTTATGTCGTTTACTATAAGATAAAGCCACAGCTGTTCTGCCGTAAACCGAGGCTTTCTTCTGCGCACCCGACTGTAGCCGTCCGTCACGCTTCCTTAAAGCACCGCATCGCCAGGCCTGCCAAACCGGCAAACCAGATCAGGCAGATCCAGATCCCGGGGAGAAGTACGCCCGGATCCAGGACCGGGCTGTCCTGCGGCGCCATCAGTCCGTTTGGCAAAATCCCCAGCACAGGCCCCATCAGCCGTATGGGAACCGCCGACGGACACACCCACCAGAGCTTAGAGGCGGCCAGGACGGCCGTACCGCCGAGCGTCAGTGTCATACAGGAAAAAAGGCTTACAAAGATACCGAAGCGCGCACCCATGATCATAAAGAACGGTATCTCCCACAAATAGCAGACACTCAGCAAAATTACCGCCGCCAGACTGTTCGAAGGTGCGATATCGCTTCCCCAGAACGCCGCTGCCGCAAAGGTACCGGCCATCAGGAGCAGATTCGCCAGGAAAAGATGCCCTGCATAATACAAGATCTTACCGGACAGGCAGACAGACGGCCGCCAAGGCAGGGTAAGCAGGCCGGCATAATGCAGCTTCTTTTCCCGCTTCATGCCCAGATAGCAGAGGATCGACAGCATCCCCGGCAGCAGCATCGTATACCACCAGTTCCACGCGCTGACGGCGAAATATTTTCCCCGGGAAAAACTTAACACTGACAACAATGCCAGCAATGCGGAGACTGCCGGAAGCACCCTGTCAAACGTGCGCTTCATTTTCAGATGCTCCGCACGCACTGCCCTGATCACCGCAGCCGCGCTTCCTTCTCTTTCTGTCGGCAGGCTTTTTATACGATTTCCCAACCCTGTCATGAAACCGCCTCCCTTCTGCACTCCCTGATCACTCTCATAAAAAGCGACTCCAGATCCTCCTTCTGATCGATTACGCCGCTGTACCCCAGACGCCCCTCCGCGATGATGCCGATATGGTCTGCAATCTGCTCCACCTCACTCAGAATATGACTGGACAGGATGACCGTGATGCCCTGCTGCGGAAAAGACCGGATCAGTTCCCGCAGTTCCTGAATGCCAAGCGGATCCAGACCGTTCGTGGGCTCATCCAGGATCAACAGCTTAGGATTGTTTAATAGCGCCAGCGCAATGCCCAGCCGCTGCCTCATGCCCAGGGAAAACTGTCCCGCCTTTTTCCTGCCTGTTGCACTCAGATCCACCATCCGCAGCGCCTCGTCGATCCGGGATTCCGGCAGCCCCAACAGGATCGTCCTGACCTTAAGATTTTCTCTGGCCGTCAGATTATCGTAGAGCGGCGGTGTCTCGATCAGTGCCCCGATCTCCTGCAGATCTTCTCTTCGCCACGCATGGCCCTGAAAAAAGATGCTGCCGGAAGTTGGCTGCAGCATACCGGTGATCATCTTCAGCGCCGTAGATTTGCCCGCACCGTTTGGCCCTAGCAGTCCGTATACGGAATTTCGCGCAACATGCAGGGAAACCTGGTCGACGGCTTTCTGCTTTTTAAACTTCTTCGTGAGATCTCTTAATTCCAGAATATTGTCCTTGTCCATTTGTATGTCTTCCTCTCCTTTATGTTGTTTCCTATAGCATAGAGAGAAATTTTGAAGATTTGATAAAGATTCCTCACGGAAAGATGACGATACTAAAAAAAGAAGTGAGCCGGTATTTGCGATGCGCAAACCGACTCACTTCACTTTTCTACTCTCAATCCAGGAATTCTACCTCTCCGCTGTCGATATGGTAGAGAGCGCCGCACACCGTAAGGTCTCCACGGTCTGCCATTTCCTTCAGGCTTTCCCTGATAATGGATACGCTTCTTTGCACATTCAGGCAGCTTGCTTTGGTCTCATCCTTCTCATCTCCGATCGCCCTGCGGATCTCATCGGTGATGTACTTTACAAACCCGCTCGGGTCATGATGTACCGCCGCTCCTACGGCACCGCAGTTGGTATGTCCAAGCACTACCACAAGCTTCGTTCCAAGATGGTCCGCCGCATACTCTACACTGCCCAGCTGATGGTGATCCATCACGTTACCTGCTACGCGGATCGTAAATAATTCGCCGATACCTGCCGAAAAAACCGCTTCCGGAATCACTCTGGAATCCGAGCAGGTGATCACTGTCGCATAAGGGCTTTGCCCGTTCTCGCAGGTATACTGCCTGATCTGGGGTGATACATCCCCCGGGTTTGATGCTGCAGCCAGATAACGCTTGTTTCCTTCCTTGAGTTTGTCTAGCGCTTCTGCGGCAGATAATTTCTGAGTCTGCATAATTCTCCTCCATTTCCGGCGCTGTACCGGCCCGCGGCGTAAGACCGCCACCCGCACAGTTACCCCTCTTTAGATTTATTGTATGTACTATACCCTGTCAATTATAGTATAAAACACCCGCCCCATGGATGCAATCCAAAATATAGTAAACGGCATACCAAATTATTGCTTCGTTTCCTGCCAAAGTCATATATGGAAACTTTGCTAATGTCGTTCACTATAGATCAGGTGAAATCAATCTCATACCATGTCCCATGGTCGGCGAGAGAACCGTCCGTCAGCCCGATCCTGAGAATACATGTATTGGGATCGCTCTCATCAGTGTGCCCATTGTCATACCATTCCGCAAACACGACCCTGAGTTTATCAGCAATCTCCCTGTTCTCTTCCTTAAGGATATGCCCCATATTCTCTGCGTTGCCATGGCCCACAAACCACTCTCCGCAGACCGCCACCTCCGGGTGCTTCGCGATCTGCCGTATCTTATTGGACAATGCATAAGTTATGACATAGAAGGATCCGTCTTCATAATAGCTGTCCACCGTGCGCACGTAAGGCCTGCCATCCTCAACTGTGGCAAGCGCCAGCAGCGTATCGCATCCGAAACGGTCATCCATGATCTGTCGTGTCTTAGGAGTTAATTTCTCACTCATATTGCAGCTGCCTTCCTTTCTGCCTGCAGGCTTTTGTTCTCTCAGGCAGTGTTCTTCAAATGCCTGAGCACTTCTTCACCCTATCTATTATAATCTTCTAAGGAACAGGCTGTAAACTGTATTCCAGAGCGCTCAAATTCCCTGCTTGTCAAAAGTGCACAATACAATATATCGTGTTCCCTTTCTCTGCAGCTGCGTTTTTCATACAAGATATTCTGTCTGCATCTTTTCTATGCATCGATCATCCTTCGTTTTTTCTACAATCTCTCATCCATTTTCTATTGTGCTCCGGCTTTAGCTGTGTTATAAACAATTGTAGTACAAATACATTTCTATATGCAACATCGGTTACTTCCGCCCCTTTTCCGGAGCGGAACGATTCTAAACAAAAGAAAGGACACTTCTATGAAACAGATCGATTCACTCACCCCATTATCTTATGCACAATCAAACGGCGCAGATCGTATTCTGCCATCATTTCCGGATACCGGTATGTCCGGCCTTAACTTTCCTGCCTCCGGACCGCTTCCGATCCCCATGACCAATGATTATCTGTTCCGCGCACTTCTGCAGCGAAATAACAAGGTATTAAAAGGCCTTGTCTGTTCGCTTCTTCATCTGTCGCCAAAGCAGCTTTCTACCGCGGAGATCACTAACCCCATTGAACTGGGCGCTTCCATCACTGACAAGACCTTTATTCTGGATATCAAAGTTCTCCTGAATGATCAAACGGTCCTGAATCTGGAAATGCAGGTCATCAACCAGCATAACTGGGTAGAACGTTCCTTAAGCTACCTATGCAGGAACTTTGACAGCCTCCAGTCGGGAGAAACCTATCAGGACATCCGGCCGGTGCTGCAGATTGGCATCCTGAACTTTACGCTTTTTCCCGAACAACCGGAATTCTATGCCACTTATCAATTATTAAATGTTAAAAATCATACATTATATAGTGACAAACTACGTATTTCCGTGTTAAACTTAACACAGATAGAACGCGCAACAGAAGAGGACAAGTCCTGTCAGTTAGACTCCTGGGCAAGCCTCTTTAAAGCCACCACCTGGGAGGAACTTACTATGCTTGCACAAAATAATGAGTATGTCAAAGAAGCTGCCGATACTGTCTTCCGGCTTTGCCAGGACGAACGCGTCCGCATGGAATGTGAAGCACGTGAGGATTATTACCGCACGCAGCTGGGAATCCAAAAGATGATGGACCGACAGGCCGCCGAGATTGACGCGCAGACCAAAGAAATCCAGTCGCAGGCTGCAAAAATTGATGCACAGGCTGCCACTCTTGATGCACAGACCAAAGAGATCCAAGCACAAGCCGCAGAAATCGAAACACAAGCTGCCACTCTTAACGTACAGACTGCAGAGATCCAAGCACAAACCGATCAGATTGAAGCACAGACCGCAGAAATCGAAACGCAATATGCAAAAATCGAAACACAGGCTGCAGAAATCGAAACACAGGCTGCAGAAATCGAAACACAGGCTGCAGAAATCGACAAACTGAAAACCTGGATGAGGGAACACGGATACGATCCGGCAGATATTTAGTCCCTGCGGGCCTTTTACGCCGGCCGCAAAAAACCGATGCCGCAGGAGCTGATCATGCTCTGCCGGCATCGGTTTCATTTCCCATATTCTTTTTTCATAAGGCTGTTGGCGCTTATTCCTCCGTAACTGCCTCCGTATACTGTACGCCGAGATCGGAGATCGTACCGTCCGCCAGTTTTGCCTCGATGGTCTTGTTGATCATATCAAGCAGCGCGGTATTGCCTTTCTTTACTGCAACGGCATATTCCTCAGACTCAAACGCAGAAGCGTCCTCCACAATCTTAAGTCCTTCGTTATCATCTACATATTTCTGTGCGGTAGCAGAATCGATTACCACCACATCACACTTGCCGTTAACCAGCTCCATCACTGCCTCGGTTCCCTTCTTGAAGGCCTCATACGGGTAACCCATATCCTTGACACAGGTCTCGCCGGTATATCCCTGTATAACACAGATCTTCTTATCAGCCATGTCCGCTGCCGACGCGATATCGGAATCCTCCTTCACGATCATAACCTGTGTCGCCGTGTAGTAAGGCACGGAGAAATCAACCGCTTCCTTACGCTCATCTATCACGGTCATAGCAGCGATCGTCGCATCGATCTGGCCGTTCTGCAGTGCCACCAACAGCGAATCGAACTCCATGTTCTCCACTACCGCCGTCATCCCGTTATCCTCTGCAATCTGTTTCGCGATCGCCATATCGATACCGTCATACTGGTCGATCACGCCGGTTCCTGCCACAAACTCAAAAGGTGGGAACTCCGCATTCGTACCGAACGTCAGAACACCTTCCGTCTTCGTTGTCACCGTTCCGGCCTGCTCTGCATCCGCTGTGTCATCTGCCGCATCCTCCGTGTCTGCCGCTGCCTCCGGATCGGCCGCCTCATCTGCCTGCGCCGTCCCGTTTTCCTCAGAAGCCTCCGCCTCCGTGCCGGCTGCATCTGCCGCCGCTTCCGTCTCACTTCCACATGCTGTAAGTGTGGATACTGCCATGGCCATAGCCAGTACCAGTGCTGCTGCCTTTGTTGCTTTTTTCATAATGCTCTCCTCCTGTCTGAAACTTGTTGTTGCCTCGAACTGCAGAGTATTTCCGCAGTCCACTATATCTAAACCGGTTTCTCTCATGAACGGTGTTGACTCTTTCGCTTTTCACTCTGCAAAAGCTCCCGTAAACGGCTTGCCTGAGATCATAAGCCATGAATCACAACGATCAAACAGATGACCGATCCGATATCACTTAATCGAATATCCCGCCCAAAGCACTGATCGGACACGATGTGCCGCACTACAGAACTTTACTTAAGAACAGCTTCGTCCTCTCATTCTTCGGATCGGTGAACACTTCCTGCGGCGTGCCGCTCTCCATGACAACCCCCTGGTCAATGAAAAGCACCCGAGATGCCACTTCTCTCGCAAATCCCATCTCATGAGTGACAATGACCATCGTCATACCGGATCTGGCAAGATCCTTCATAACGTCTAACACCTCGCCCACCATCTCCGGATCCAGCGCCGATGTGGGCTCGTCAAAAAGCATGATCTCCGGGTTCATGGCGAGCGCCCTGGCGATTGCCACCCGCTGCTTCTGCCCGCCGGAAAGCTGTGCCGGATAGGCATCCGCCTTCTCGGCCAGATTGACCCGCTCTAAAAGCTCCTGCCCCTTCTTGACCGCCTCTTCCTTAGTCATCTTCTTGAGAAGTACCGGTGCCAGCGTGATATTGTCCATGATCGTCAGATGGGGAAAAAGATTAAACTGCTGAAATACCATCCCCATCTTCTGTCTGACCACATTGATATTGACCTTCGGCGTGTTGATCAGTTCATCATCCACATAGATCTCACCCTCCGTCACATCCTCTAACAGATTCAGACAGCGCAGAAAGGTACTCTTGCCCGATCCGGACGGACCGATGATAACCACCACTTCTCCTTGAGAAATATGCTCGTCGATGCCGTTTAAGACCATCAGGTCTCCGAACTTTTTATGTAAATTCTTAACTTTGATCATGAGATATTCTCCTTCTTATCCAATCTCTGCCGACAGCATCCACCGTCAATGCAGACATCCGCTCTACCGTGCGTCCGACTTGCGCAGATGATTCTCAACCTGGCGGAGCGTCAGCGTCAGGATCTTGATCAGCACATAATAGATCACCGCCGTTCCAAACAGCGGCATAGGCGCCTTATAGGTTGCGCTCTTGATGAAGTCACCCGCCTTCTGAATGTCCATCAGACCCACATAGCCGACAATGGCAGTCTCCTTGATCAGCACGATAAACTCATTGCACAGGGCCGGGAAAATATTTTTCACTGCCTGCGGGATTACGATCCTTGTCATCGTCTGAAAAGCGTTAAGTCCCAGCGATCTTCCCGCCTCGGTCTGCCCATGATCCACCGAAAGGATGCCGCCCCGGATGATCTCCGACACATAGGCGCCCGAATTGACGCCGAAGGCGATCGCCGCAATGATCCATTTATCCAGATCGACCGTGGCGAAAATAACAAAATAAATAACCATCAGCTGCGTAACGGAAGGCGTCCCGCGGATCACATCCGTGTAGATCCCGCCGATCGCCCTGATCAGCTTACGCTTAGAAAGATTGCACATCGCCACCAGCATACCGATCAAAATACCGATAAATACCGCCAACAGCGAAACTTTGACCGTAACGCCTACGCCGCTGATCAACAGCTTATAACGGTCCTCCCTGATAAAACTCTGATGAAACAAGTCGCAGAACTCAGCGAACCATAGTTGAATCCCTGTCATCTGTTGTTCGTCCTTTCTATCCTATCTCCCTATCTCCTCTACACTTCCCCAAACAACTCAACCCGCATTATAACACAAACAATGCGGGTTGAAAAGCATAAATATAAATTAAATATGAATGATGCCGGGTGACCATTGCAATACGTCTCTTTGCTAGAAATGCACTTCCGTTCCAAACAACGCGCCCTCTGCGATCTTTTGGCTGTCTCCTTTCAGTTCATCCATAAACTGCATATAATCGCATACATATACATACACCGTATCCGTATTTCTGCCGTAGGTAGAAAATACTTCCGCATTCTCCCCCTGACTGTCCATTCTTCTCCCGTCTGCATCCAGGATCGCGATCACGTAATCATACTCCTCTGCCCCTTCCGGCAGCAAGATCTTCGCGCTGATCTCGAAAGCCGTTTTTTCCACGGAAGCAATTCCGACACCGTCTTCATTGGTCTTATTCACCTGCACGGTCTGCGTATCTGCCCGGTTCTTACTGACTTCGATGGCAAAGTTCCATGTACCCTCGTAATGTTTCATCACCACATCCGGTACGGTTATCATCTCTCCGGTCTCCGGATCGCGGGCCTGCATCTCTTCATATTCCATAAGTTCACCGTAAATATCGGATATCTCCAAATAGTAGGTAAACTGATCCGGCAGTTCCTCCACCCGGTCGGTCCAGATCAGGTCCGCATCATTTTCTGCCGTATCCCGGTTCACGGCCCGGCCGCTGCTCATCAGGTCGTCCTCCAGCGCAACTCTGATGATCCCTGTAAAAGTACGAGCGTCCACGAAATTTCCTTCTATATAATAAGGCGTAGAATACCCATTGGCAGCCCCCCGCTCCTTTTTCCCCATCCCCGGCACATCATAGTAACTTTCCGTTGTCAAATGCAAAATATCATAATCCAACACATAACCATCCATATTCTTCGTCTTGATAAAATCTGCCGGAAAATCATCTTCATTTTCGATGCAGAGCGCCAGATACAATGCCTGCCCGGTACAATTTGCCTCGGAGACAGTGACTGTCAGCCCATTAGAGCTCTGTACATACCGGCTGTCTGCCTTTTTCCCGGAAGGTTCTGCGCCGCCTTCTTCTGACCTTCGCGCCGTATCTCCTGCCCCCTCGGAATCTCCTTCCTGTACATAGACGTTTGCACCGTCGCTAAAGTCTCCCTTATAACTCACTTTCTCCTGCACCATCGAAAAGATCCTTCCGATCAGAGGCAGCCTGGCCGCATACGCCGGATCCGACACAAACAGCACACCGGCACATACGATCACGAGGGCTGCAGCTGCAATCGCACCAAAGCGCAGCATAAACTTATTTTTGTGGAGCCTTCTCTCTTCCCGGATCCCCTCCCGGATACCGGCCTTGACCACATTGCCAAGTTCTCCCGGAATCGGGATTGCGTCAAATCTGTCATTTTGCATAGCGTCTTTCCTCCTCATTTTCTTCCTGTCCACCCTCAAGCTGCCGGCGCAGCTGTTTCTTGGCCCGGTACAGATACACCTTCACGCTTCCTTCCGGAATGTTCATAATCCGGGCGATCTCCCTGATCTTCAATTCCTGGAAATAGAACAGTATGACTACGGTCTTATACTGCTCCTTCAGGGAATCGATGGCATCGTAGAGATCCACCTTCTCCTCGATCAGATAATTCTCCACGCCCTTCTCCCGATACTCATCTAAAGATACCGTCTGCGTCTGCTTCTTATCCTGCCAGATACAGTTGAGCAGGATCCTTGTGATCCATGTCTTAAAATATTGCGGTTCCTTTAGCTTTCCGATCGCCAGCAGTCCTCTCGTCACACATTCCTGCACCGCATCCAGCGAATCCGCCTCATTCTTTACATATAAAAAGGCGGTCTTATACAGGTAAACCTGATATTCGGCGATCAGCTCTCCATAAGCGGATTTGCTTCCTTTGACGGCTTTTTTCACAAGCCGGATCGTATCCTCTTTCACTTTCGTCTTTCCCTTTCCTTTCGTCTGCCGTTGCGCACCGGTTTTGTTTTCATAGATTAGACTGCCTGCGTATGAAAAAGGTTACACCGTCATAAAATAAACTTGCATCATTGTTGCATCATTTGACATTAACGTCTTGCTATTCTTGGGGTATCATGTCATACTGAGTCATGTTTGTGAACAAGGAGGAGCTTATGAAAAAGAAAACAAGATCAATACCCGATAAACTCTGCACGGTCCTGTTATGCACCGCGCTTTCCTGCGCTGTATGCGCCTGTGGGGCCGGCACGGATACGCCCGATGCTTCCGAAACAGATATCTCGCAGGACAACACCACTAAGACCGATACTTCCGGGCAGACGCCGGACACCTCTCAGGATCCGGCACCGAATCAAAGCACCGGACAAAATGCAGAAAACGCCACGGACGAAAACAATGCTGCCGGCGCAGACACAGAGACCGGTACACAGGACAGTGATCCGGAAACCGACACGACTGTCAGCGTATTTCCTTCCCACATTCAGATTAAGATGCAGCGCGAAGAAGAAGACCTCACCGCCGATGACGGCACGATCCTTTGCACCACCAGTTACGCTTATCCGGTTGTTTCCATAGAGGGGAATGATGACGCTGCCGGAAAGATCAATGCGGACATCCGCTCCCGGATCGATTCTTTTACGGCCAACACGGAAGTGAAAGAATGGGCCAAAGAAGGGTATGAATACAATCTGGAAGACGGATCCGAGTACCCCTTCCTCAGCTACTATGATGACATGACCTTCGGCGTGCAAAGAGCTGACAGCAATGTCATTTCCTTTACCATCACATTCTACAGCTTCACCGGCGGAGCACATGGCAACTACACCACACAGGGCGTCAATTACAATGCAAAGACCGGAGAACAGATCGCCTTTGCCGACTTAAGCGATGACGCCGATGCATTCCATGAAGATACGCTGGCCTTTAACCAGGCCCTGGCTAAGACGGAAGCCTACCAGATGCGGATGTTCTCCGAAGACATGCTCGCGGGCGTGTCCCTGGAAACCGTGCTCTATGCCGAAGGCGCATGGTATCTGTCCACCTCCGGCCTGACTTTTATCAGCGATCCCTACGCACTGGGACCTTACGCTGCCGGAACGATCGAATTTATCATTCCTTACACGGATCTGGCAGGCATGGGTTTCAATGAAAGCTACACCTATGCGGACCGGACAGCCATGAAGCTTCTGACCGGCACGGCAAACAGCTTCGACTTAAACGGAGACGGCGAGAAAGAGACGATCCTCTTTGGCACGGAAACGGTCGCAGAGGAAGATGATACGTACACGACCCTGCTGCACCTTTCCATTGACGATGTCGATTTCACCGACCAGTGCAATGACGTCTTTCAGAAAGTATCCACCGGTTACCCGATGGATCAGATCTCGTTGTTCGATCTGAATGTGGATGACGGCTTCACGGAACTGGTGCTGCTCTCAGGCGAAAGCGAAGACGATAACTTCGTCTACAGCAGCTATTTCTTCCGCTATACGAAAGATGGCAGACTGCTCTATCTGGGCATAGCGAAGGGTGATGCCTTAGATCCGTTAGTCACGATCACGGAATTATCAGGCAATTAGCGCCGCATTTCCGGACTTACTATGGCGGTAATCTGTGATCAGGCAGAGTCTGCCCGGCCGGCGCACTCACTGTGTTAGCCGGACAAGTTCTGCCTGCTTCTTTCATCCCTCACACGACATTGTCTTTCAAAGTCCGTGCCCACCGCCTGTAAAGAAAATTCGCAGGGATAACGCAGATATACCAAAGCAGCCTGTTAGCAGATTTCAGATACAGCTCTTTAGAACCGTACTTCGCAAAACGACCATAAATGATATATAGAAGCATCATTTTGACTTTTACCTTCAGACATGTGTTCGGATTCTGCAGATAAATACGTGAGCGCAGCACCATACCTTTGGGAGAATGGATCTTCATTTTTCTTCCGGTTCTGGTCAATCCTCCCTCCAAATAATCACAGATATAAACATTCTTATTTATATGAACCATTTTATAAGGTCCGGACATCTGCATCCATACCACATCCTCGGGCATATATTTCTCACCTTCAAACAGCGGAAACGGGTATTGCCTTAACAGATCCGTATAGAAAATCTCTGCCTTGTCTCCACCAATATTCCCATTGATCCTTGTCTCCAGATAAGTGGATATCTGTTCATCCTTCGGAAAATATGCCGTATTGACCCGCCCATCCCCATGACAGCGCAGGAAGCTGTAGCCACACAGGCCCTCCATCCCTTTATATTTCTCATGGTATGCAAGGATCGTTTCCACACTGTCGTCTGTCAGATAATCATCGCTATCCACAATAAAAGTCAGCTCCGACTGTATCATGGCAATACCTCTGTTGAGCGCTGTATGCTTGCCGGCATTTTCTTGTTTTTCATAACGAATTTTTATAATTCCTGACGCACAGTACTGAGCGATCAGCTTCTCCGTATGATCCGTGCTGCCATCATCGACAACAAGCCATTCAAAATCACTGCATTTCTGCCGCAGAAGGCTTTCATACAGCCGCGGCAGCAGATTCGCTCTGTTATACGTGGGCGTAATGATCGTTATACTGCTCTGTTTCCCCTGCAAAAAGTTTTCCATTATATAGCATCCTTTCCTTCCGCTCTTCCCGTCTGCGCTTTACCTGTGGCAGCCGTATTCTGCGTTTCCTCCCTGATATCCGCTGCTGCAAGGAACCGGCGTGCAATACTTTCCACAGAATACCTGTCCTTTATTCGGGCAGCATTGACTGACAGCCTCTCCGTCAATTCATCATCCATAGCGACTCTGGCCATCGCCTGTGCGAGTGCCTGCCTGTCACCCACCGGAACAAGAATACCGCTTTTATCCGGTTCGATATAAGCTTTTGCACCTCCGATAGGACAATCTGTAGAAATCGTAGGCAGTCCCATCGCCAAAGCCTCCAGCATGGAATTTGATATCCCTTCAAAATCCGAAGATAATACGAACATCCTCGCGTCCCTGATTTCCTCTCTGACATTGGCACAGAAACCATGCCACACAACCTTATCGGCAATTCCCAACTTCCCGGCATGGGCCTTTAACTCTCTCTCCAGCTCGCCCTCCCCATATATGTGTAATTCATAATCATCATATTGCACGACAAAATCCGCAAAGGCATCCAACAACAAAATGTGGTTTTTCTGTTTATGCAGTCTTCCCGCCGTTACCACTCTATGACTCCTCACTCCTTCATATCTCTCCGGCACGGAAGCGTCTATAGGATTGGGAATCACTACTGCCTTATCCGCGATCTTTTTCGGAAAATAAGCGATCCCGTCAGGAGTCTGGAACGTAATCCGATCTGCCTTCCTGTATGCCCAGTTTCGCAATTTTCTGACATTGCAGCTGTCTGGGCTGTTTCGTTCCGCCACCAGTATGTGTCGTTCCATACCCCAGGTAGTTATAGCTGAGAATACCGCACCCATAACACAGAACGCAAAAATTCGACTGCCAGGATTTTGTTTAAAGTACCGCCGCATGGCCGTCAGTCTTTTCCACATCACCACCGGGTTACCGCCCGATCTTCGAGCAACACTGAAATCTTCCACTGCCGTATTTAATTCATAGGCATGTTCATAGCCTGCAAACTGCATGATCGCAACTTCATACCCCATCCTGACATATTCATCTGACAAAAGTGAGATTACGCGTTCCGTACCGCCGCCTGTCATATTCGGGATGATGAATATTATCTTCATTTTCATTCTCCATTCTTGCTTTTGATGGTTTCTATAACCTCGGCCAGCTCTTTTTCCTCAGAAATAAAAAGTCTGGCCGAAGCCTCGATCGCAATCTCGCTTACGCGGTTTTCCTTAAGAAAGCGAATCTCCTGTTCACCGATCCGTCCCGTCTTACAGGCGTTGACCGCCTCGTTGATGCCGTTAAAATAATGCATCAGATCCTCAAAGTTCCTGATCCTGTCAAGCACACTCTCCCCGTATTCCTGCTGCTCCAGCTCACAGACCGCGATCACCTGCATGGCCAGTTTCAACTCTCCGGTAATATCGGAAGCCTCCATCAGCACATCCGGCCTTTTCTCCAGAACGCCCAGAAAATATGCCTTCGCCCCCGCCAGATCCCCCTGCCGGAAAAATTCTGACAGCCGCTGCTTCATCTTGCGCGTCTCGTATTTCTCCGTCGTCATACCGACCTTGCACTCATACACCTTAAGCCCTTTCACTTCCACCCAGACGTACAGAAGAAATTCCGAGATAAAGCCAAAAACCCTCTTGTGGTATTCATCGTACTGCGAGGCGTCGATCTTCTTCTCCACTTCCGCAAAAACGGAAAAAAGCCAGGCCGCATATTCATCGTACAGCGCTTTACTCGTCACCATCATATTGCCAAAATAGGTGCCGTTCCCATGCACCAGACGCTCGAACGCATCATAATAAGCCGGATATTTCTGACGAATCACCTCTCCCGTCGTCACCAGATCAAAAATATTGTAGTCGCTGGCATAACCGTCAAAGTAGGAATAATTCAGCTTTAATTTCTTCGAAGTGATGATATCATATTCCTGCAGGATCGACAGATAGTCCTTCTCACTGAAGATCCTGCCCTCCTCCGTGCAGAAATAGCGTCTGTAATGACAGATACCCACATAGTCCGTAGTACGCACGTTTTTCCACACCCAGTAGACACCCGTCAGCTCTCCGTAATAACAGTTTTTCACCGATATGTTGTCACCTGTGTTGTCGCCCGCGTAGCCAAAGTCCTCGCTGCAGGCGCGGCCTACATGCAGCGGCACGTAGATCGCATCCTCCGGTTCCTTAAATCTCTTATGGGTCATTGTAAAGATCGTCACTGACATAGCTTTCCTCTTTTCCTGCCTGTTCTTCTTTTCCTATTATAAACGACCCTTCCGGAAAATAAAACAGGTTCTTTTTCACGAATGTGCTTGACATTCATATTTATTATGATATCATGATGATATCAAATCAATTTCAAATCAAAGCATTGAAAATGCAAAAGATGACTTCAGCATGGGTCATCAGGAATGGAGGATCACTATGCAAGAGAAACATGTAGAAGAAAAAATCATTCAAACAAAGAAAAACGGACTCCCCGCACTGCTTGGCATCCTGGCGATGTACGCGGCGGCCATCCTCTGTGTCGTGATCAGCGGCGTCGCACTCGATCATCTGGACGGCTCTTCTTACCTGCCCCTGGAGATCTTCTTTACGCTGACCATGGTACTTGGTATGTTAGTCATCGCTCTCGGATGGATCCTCTTCTGCGGACTCAAGGTGTTAAGGCCCCAGGAAGCGTTGGTCCTTACCCTGTTCGGCAACTATATCGGAACCCTTAAGGACGACGGTTTCTATTTCGTCAACCCGTTCTGTTCCAGCGTCAATCCCGCTTCCCACACGAAGCTTGGTCAGAGCGGGGACGTTAACAAGGTAAACGGTGCCGGCGCTACGGCAGTCACCACCCAGGAGACGCCCAGCAAGAAGATTTCCCTGAAGATCATGACCCTGAACAACAGCCGCCAGAAGATCAACGACTGTCTCGGGAATCCGGTGGAGATCGGCATCGCCGTCACCTGGCGCATCGCCAACACTGCCAAGGCCGTATTCAATGTGGATAACTATAAGGAGTTCCTTTCCCTGCAGTGCGACAGCGCCCTGCGCAATATCGTCCGCATCTATCCCTATGACGTGGCGCCGGGCGTGGATACGACCGGAGACGGCATCGCGGATGAAGGCAGCCTGCGCGGTTCCAGCGAAGTGGTAGCCGCCAGGATCCGGGATGAGATCCAGGAGCGAGTCCGGGAAGCAGGGATCGAGGTTATCGAGGCACGGATCACTTATCTCGCCTATGCGCCGGAAATTGCCGCCGTAATGCTGCAGAGACAGCAGGCATCCGCCATCATCGACGCGCGGAAAATGATCGTGGACGGTGCGGTCGGCATGGTGGAGATGGCTTTAGAACGACTGCACGAGAATCACACCGTTGAACTGGACGAGGAACGCAAAGCGGCCATGGTCTCCAACCTTCTGGTAGTCCTGTGCGGCAATCACGATGCGCAGCCGGTAGTCAACTCAGGCAGCCTGTACTAAGGCGCTGTGAAAGAACGAATACGGAGGTTACTATGGGTGATACAGGCAAGAAACAGGTGCCCCTCAGATTATCTGCCAGGCTTTATGATGCAATCGCCGCATGGGCAGAAGACGATTTCCGGTCCGTCAACGGACAGATTGAATATCTCCTTACAGAATGCGTAAGGCAGCGAAAGAAGAACGGAAAATATGTTTCCGACGAGATCGACGTGCCGCCCAGGCTGGATCTGTAATCGCGGCAGCTTTTACATGATCTGTAAATATCTGCCACAGAGTCCGTTGTAACGGATGTGTAACGAAGAAAACGCCGTAGCGAAAGTTACGGCGTTTTCTTAAAATAGCGACAACTGCTCATATCCTTTGTTCTCCGGAAATTCGCGCAGATATTCGAATACCCGCTCATAGTTATCTACAATACCATTCTTCCGGCAAAAGGCATGAAAATACGACATCAGTTCTCGAGACCTGTCGCTGGGAATCTCATAGTCATATCCGTACCGGCGGCGGTACTTCTCATGTAATCCCGGAAAATGCCTGTCCAGAGCAGCATAGTAATACTCTCTGTCCCCCTGTCTGAGCGTCATCCCCATGCCAAAGCAGATGATCCCATACACGCCTGCCTGCGCACAGTACTCCAGAATCCCCTGAATATTTTCCATCGTGTCGTTGATGTAAGGGAGGATCGGCGACAGCCAGACCACCGTGGGAATGCCATTTTCCTGCATGACCTTCAGCACATCGAAGCGTCTTGCCGTCGTGCAGACATGCGGCTCCACGATACGGCACAGTGCCTCGTCATAAGTGGTCAGCGTCATCTGCACCACACATTTGGCTTTGCGGTTGATACTGGCAAGCAGATCCAGATCCCGCAGGATCCTGTCCGATTTCGTCTGAATGGCAACCCCGAAGCCGTAAGCGTCGATCAGTTCCAGACATCTTCTGGTCAGCCGAAGCTGTTCCTCACAATGCATATACGGATCACACATGGCCCCTGTCCCGATCATGCACTTCTTCCGTTTGGAACAAAGCGCCCGCTCTAACAGCTCCGGCGCGTTCAGCTTTACCTCGATATCCTCGAAGGCATGGGTAAACTGGTAGCAGACGCTGCGGCTGTCGCAGTAAATACAGCCATGGGTACAGCCCCGATACAGGTTCATGCCGTTATGGGAAGATAAAATACCCTTGGCCTCTACAAAATGCATCCCGCAATTCCTCCCCTTCTACTACACCGCATCCGGCCCACGGCTTCATTCTTCTCCGGAATCCGCCCCGGACGCTTCCGTCTCTTCTATGTATCTTCTCTTCCACAGTCGGCTGACGAGCATTTCCGCCCCGTAGCTGATCAGAATGCCGCTGATCACACCGAACAGCACGTCACTGGGATAATGCACGCCCACATACAATCTGGACAGTGAGATCAGGATCGCAAGGACAAGCGCCGGTATGCCATACCGCCGCGGCAGTCTGCGGAACATGATACAGGCCACCGCGAAAGAACAGCCTGCATGGCCGGACGGAAAGGAGAAGTCCGTCGGCCTCATCACAATATAGGTCAAGCCCTCTATCACCTCATAGGGTCTGGTTCGGGCCACCAGATTCTTGAGTATCATGTTATTGACAAGCAGCGTGCCAAGAAGCGCCATCACCGCCATGCAGCCCACTTTTCTCGTCTTCGGGATACACAACAGCAGAACCGCCAATACGATCCAGACCGCCCCGCCGTTCCCCAGTGTCGTGATCAGCCGTAAGATCGGCGTCAGCACCGGATTCCGCACATTGTCCTGCAGAAATAATAAGATATTACCGTCCAGATTGCATAAAAACTCCAACATATTACTTCCCTTACATCTTTCTTTTTCTCTTTCCTTATTCTATCACATCCTCTCCGTAAATCCCACCTGAAATCATCCGATCACGCCATCGAAAGTAACGAGGCAGCTTCCCGCTTAACCGGATCTGCACATTCTCATTAATCCGTTACCATCGAAAACACGCTCCGCGCCCTGGCCGCCACCACAAGCGACACTGCGCCTGCCGCCAGCACCACCACAGCCTCACGTCCTGCAAACAGTTCAAACAGGAAACCATACATCGCACTGCCGAGCGGCTGTGCGCACATGGAAAGCATCATACAGAGTGAGATCACCTTCCCCACCAGATGTTTGGGCGTTTCCGTCTGCACGAAGGCCATGATCTGCACACTGAAAACGGTGGCCATCACCATGATCACAAAGCAGCAGACCGTCAGAATCAGATAGACGGTCAGCTCCGACTCCGTCAAAAGCAGCGCAGCTCCTACCGGAAACAGACACAGTGCGGCGACCGCCAGCAGGTTACCCGCCTTTTTGACCTGCAGCTTCGACGCCAGGATCCCGGCGCCGATACCACCCACGATACCGCCTGCTGCCAACGCGCCCTCCGCATACCCATACAGCCTGTTCGCCAGAGCGTCCGAGAAGGGCAGAACCTCCGTGATCAGATATGGCACCCCCACATTGATCAGGGCCGAGAAAAACAGATTGACACAGCATGTCACGATCAGCCCTTTGCCGATCATCGGCTTTTCCCTGCGGATAAAATGGAAGCTCTCCCCCAGATCCTGTCTCATGATCTTCCAGATACCGCCTGACGCCTCCTGCTTTTCATAAGGAATCCTGATAAAAAGTTCCATCACTGCCGACAGCAGGAAACAGGAAAACCCCACCTCCAGAATGGGAATCAGACCATAGACACTGTACAAAACGCCGCCAAATACCGGCCCCAGCAGCGCCGCAAAGGAGCTGACAATGTTGATGACCGCATTGGCCTGCATATAGTGCTCCTGTCCCACCAGCGCCGGGATGCTCGCCTGCACCGTCGGTTGATAAGCCCCCGCGATCCCGAACAGCAGCATCAGGGTCAGCGTCAGCAGAAAGACCAGATTCATTCTCCCCTGCAGCAGCAGAAAGCCAAGCAGCAGGCCTGCCGTCGTAAAATCCAGCGCTACCATAATATTTCTCTTATTCATCCGGTCAGCGATCATGCCGCCCACTGGCGACAGCAGAATCATCGGTATAAAGGCACATGCCATCACCGTACCATACAGTGCAGACGAGCCCGTCTGGTTTAGTAAGTACAAGGGCAGTGCAAACCGTACGACCGCATTTCCGAACAGAGAGATGATCTGCCCGATCACCACCAGCGTAAAATCCTTTGTGAATAAACTGCTCTTTCCCTTTTCCGTTTTTTCCATCTTTGCATCTTCCTCTCTTTTTCTTTTTATTGCATCGTCTAATCATGCCAGGCTCCGATGTACCTCGTTTTCCATCATAAAGAGGCTGCCCCGGTTGCGCGACCTATTTCGGGTGTCAAAGCGGCAAATACCGGTTGCGAAACCAGTGATTTCCTGCCTGCATGGGCCATCCATTAAGAAACCCTTAAATATACGAAAAGTCTATTGATTTTTTCCCTGCAAGGTGTTATATATATTTGCGTATGCCAGTGCCGTTATGCCAGTTTATTGGCTGTGCAGGACGCGGCCTGTGCGCTTACGAAACACCCGCCAACGATACAGACCGGGTATTTCGGAATGGAGAGAAAATGTTCAAGCAAAAGAAACCTGTCGAGCAGGGTCTGCAGATCATCATCGTCGGCTGCGGCAAGGTCGGACAGACACTGATCGCCCAGCTGATCAAGGAAGGGCACAACATCACCCTGATCGACAAGAACCAACAGAAAATACAGGAATTGACCAACCTCTATGACGTGATGGGCGTCGTCGGCAACGGCGCAAGCTTCAGCGTCCAGAAAGAGGCTGATATAGACCATACGGATCTGATCATCGCGGTCACGGACTCGGACGAACTGAACCTGCTGTGCTGCACCGTGGCCAAGCGTGTCGGCGACTGTTCCGCCATCGCCAGAGTCCGCACGCCGGACTACAGTATGGAAGCCAATTACTTAAGAGAACGGCTGGGCCTTGCCATGATCATCAACCCGGAGTTGGAGGCTTCCCGCGAGATGGCGCGTATCCTCTATCTTCCCACCGCATTAGAAGTGGACACCTTCGCCCACGGACAGGCGGAAATGATCAAGTTCAAAGTACCGGAAGACAACCTCTTAGACGGCATGATGGTAGCGGATCTTGGTAAGACCGTGGGCAGGAATATCGCCGACAATGTGCTGATCTGCGCCGTGGAGCGGGACAGTGAAATCTACATCCCTTCCGGTAATTTCCGGATTCTGCGGGGCGACTGCATCTCTTTCGTCTCCACCAGACGGGATGCGAAATCCTTCCTGGAAAAGATCGGCTTCAAGACCCACGCGGTCAAGAATACGATGATCATCGGCGGCGGTAAGTCCTCCTATTATCTTGCCTCCCAGCTGCTTCACATGGGTATCTCGGTCAAGATCATCGACAGCAACCCCAAACGCTGCGAAGAGCTGAGTATCCTGCTGCCCAAGGCCGTGATCATCAACGGCGACGGCACCAACGAAGAACTGCTGCGGGAAGAGGGCATCGAATACGTAGAATCCTTCGTCCCCCTGACCGGCATCGATGAGGAGAACATCCTTCTGACGCTCCACGCCAGACATGTCTCCCATGCCAAGATCATCACCAAGATCAACCGCACCAACTATAAGGGCGTTTTAAACGGCCTGAACATGGACAGCGTCATCTACCCGCGCTATATCGCTTCCGAGGCGATCGTTGCGTATGTCCGGGCGAAGAAGGCATCCATGAACAGCAGCAACATCGAGACCCTTTACCATATGTTTGACTTCCGTGTGGAGGCCATCGAGTTTAGTGTAAAGAGCGAATCTCCCGTGACAGGCGTCCCGTTGGCGCAGCTTTCCCTGAAAAAGGGCCTGCTAATCTCCTTCATCAACCGGAAAGGCACGATCATCATTCCCAGCGGTCAGGATTCCATCCAGGTCGGCGATACTGTGATGGTCGTGACTACACATACAGGATTCAAGGTACTGCAGGATATTCTGGCCTGACCCGGGTATCATACAAACACGAGGTAATCATGAACAGCTCAATTATTCGTTATATTTTAGGATGTATTTTAAAGACAGAGGCGGCGCTGATGCTGCTGCCCTGTCTTATTGCAGTTATTTATCAGGAAAAGGAAGGACTCTGGTATCTGCCTGTGGCAGCCGCCAGCCTGCTGCTTGGTGTGCTGATGAGCCTGCGAAAACCAAAGAACAGCGTCTTCTATCTGAAAGAGGGCTGTATCGCCACCGCCCTCAGCTGGATCTTCCTGTGCATTTTCGGCGCGATCCCTTTTTGCCTGACCGGTGAGATCCCGTCCTTTACGGACGCACTGTTCGAGACGGTATCCGGCTTTACCACCACCGGAGCCAGCATCTTAAGTGACGTGGAAGCGCTCTCTCACTGTTCCCTGTTCTGGCGCAGCTTCACACACTGGATCGGCGGCATGGGCGTACTGGTATTTCTGCTCGCCATCATTCCCATGAGCGGCGGCTCCAACATCAATCTGATGCGGGCGGAGAGCCCCGGCCCCTCCGTGGGTAAACTGGTTCCGAAGATGAAAGACACCGTGCGGATCCTGTATCTGATCTATGCCGGGCTGACCGTCGCGGAGATCATTCTGTTAGTGGCAGGCAGGATGCCCCTTTTCGATGCACTCTGCACCAGTCTGGGCACGGCCGGAACCGGCGGTTTTGGCATCAAGAATGACAGCATCGGCGGATATTCCCCGTATCTGCAGTGGGTCGTCACCATCTTCATGATCCTCTTCGGGGTCAACTTCAACGCCTACTGCCTGCTTTTGTTCCGGAAAATTAAAGATTTTCTTCATATGGAGGAAGTGCGCTGTTACCTGCTTATCATTTTCGCCTCTGTGGCGGTCATTACCGTTAATATCCTCAAAACCTGTACGGGCCTCTTCGATGCCGTGACCAAAGCGGCTTTCCAGGTGGCTTCCATCATCACCACCACCGGCTTCTCCACCACCGACTTCCATCAGTGGCCGGAGAGCAGCAAGGTGATCCTGGTGCTTTTGATGTTTGTGGGCGCCTGCGCCGGCAGTACAGGCGGCGGTATCAAGGTATCCCGTTTCGTGGTACTGTTTAAGACGGTGCGGAAGGAATTTTTCTCCTATATCCATCCGAAGAGTATCAAGAAGATCAAGATGGACGGTAAGCCGATCGATCATGATGTGGTCCGTTCCATCAATGTGTATATGATCACGTTTATGGTGCTTTTTGTCCTCTCCGTATTTCTGATCTCCTTCGAAGATACGGATCTGGTGACCACCTTTACCGCCGTGGCCGCCACCATCAACAATATCGGCCCCGGTCTGGAACTGGTAGGTCCTACAGGGAACTTCGGATTCTTCTCGCCCTTTTCCAAATATGTCCTGATGTTTGACATGCTGGCCGGGCGTTTGGAATTGTTCCCGCTGCTTTTGCTGTTCCATCCGACTATCTGGAAAGACCTGTTCGCCTACAAGAAGACTGTCTGGAAAGAACACCATAACAAAGCCAGCCGGCTTAACCGGCTGGCTCATTAACCTGGGTAAAACTTCACACTATTCTTCCGGATAAAAATCTCCCATGATCAGCCGAATCGCATAATCGGCATACTGGATCCGCCCCTCCGTTGAGAGATGGATTCCGTCTTCGAGGTACTTCTCGGCAGTATAGGAATCGATGCCGCTTTCTTCCATCGCGTTATAGAAAAGCACATTGTTGTCTTTATTCTGCTCGTATACATAGCCGGTACACCTGGAAAATTCCACCATCGTGCCATATCCGTAATTCAGACTGTAAGAATCTCCCACGAAAGCCTTCCCATTATAAACCTGACAGTAATGCGGTGCGATCAACAGGATCTTCGCGTCGGGGAATCTCTCCCGCAGCAAAGCTACCGCCGTTGTCAAAGCCCCCGAATAAGTATGGATATCATCGATCCCCAGGGTCTCTCCGTTCTCCAGATATCTGCTCTGGGGAATCTGCTTGGTCAGAAAATCGTTGATCCCGTATTCAATGACAAAATAGTCTGTCTTCTCGAAATCGCATTGTTTCAGAACCTCTCCGGCAGTAAAGCCGTCAAAGATACTGGGATTGATATTGCCGAGGATCGCATTCACCACACCGAGCAGACTCCTGGAATCCCAGGTGGCAAAATTATACTGCTCATTCGGCAGAAGCGCTGCCGTCGTTCCTCCCATGGACATGTTATATACCTTAGCGTTGCACGCATTCGAAATCAGCGATGCGACCCCGTGGTCTTCACGCTCATTGTCCAGAATACTGTCTCCCATGAAGACGATCTGCATATCGTACTGCTTATCATCCACACTGTTCTGAGAAACGCTCTGCGCGATGCCATCCTCAGCTGCCACCGGCTCTGAAACGCTCTGCTGCTGCGAACTGGTCAGCGTCTTATCGGGCTCACTGACGCTGCTTTGTTCTTCTCCTGCCGCAGCCGGAACCTCCGTTCCTACCGTCGGTCCGCCTTTTAACTGATCCCACTCCGCTTTCAGTTCCTGAACCGCCTGATGATTCTCCTGTTCCAGGGCGAGTCTCTCCTTCTGCATCCTGATCTGCACCTGACCATAAATGATCTCAATGATCGCCAGGATACAGAAACCGATCATAACGATGAGCAGCAGCAGATTCCCGTTATATCTCCTTCTTGGATTTTCTTTATGATTCATACCTGTAATCATACCTCCTTTGACCCCGACATTATGTAAATACCATATCACTTTTTATCCTTTTTGGGTAGTTCTTGTGCTATTTATTAACAAATCCTTCCGCAAATCTTAAGAATTACATCCTATTTCTATTTGTATCTGTACCCTGTTATAGTATATAATAAAAGCTTGGAAATATTCATTTCATTTACCGCCGCAAAAGAAAGGAGCGCCTACCATGTCGTTTGTGAATCATGGAGCACAGCCATCCGAATCATCCTCTTTTTCGATTGACAGCCAATGGCACAAAAATATCACGCATACATCTTCTCCCTGGATGTGGAGGCTCTTTTTTCTCATTTTTTTGATCCTGTTTTATTGTGTGGAACTGTTGTGGATCAAACCGGTAGACGGCATTAACGACGACTGGGGTATGTACAGCACCCTGTCCGGCGCTTATCTCGGATATCCGGATGCACACGTGCTGTTTTTCCTTTATCCGTTATCATGGCTTCTCTCCAAATTATATGAGCTGTGCAGCTTTATCCCCTGGTTCGGACTCTTTCTGCACGGCGTGCAGATTGCCGCCCTTTACCTGATCTATGACCGTAGTATGTTTCTATGGCAGCGGCACAACAATACGGATGTCTTCTGGAAGCCTGCTCTGACAACAGCCTGTATCCTTTTTCTGATCGTGGATCTGAATGTGCTCTCCGAGGCGCAGT
Source organism: uncultured Lachnospiraceae bacterium (assembly GCA_947564645.1). Taxonomy (GTDB): domain Bacteria; phylum Bacillota; class Clostridia; order Lachnospirales; family Lachnospiraceae; genus UBA3282. The sequence goes on along the minus strand of CANOCU010000020.1, from coordinate 21,940 downwards.
ACACTACGACCGCCGGTCTGGCTGACGCTGCTGCTCTGTTTTGTTTTACGACCACGCGGAGCAATAACCGGGTCGCCTCTTATCTTTGGGAAAATACGCCTGTTTTCCTTTTCGCCTGGATCGCGTACAGTATGCGGCAGAATATTCTCTATCTGATGCTGCCCATGGCCGGAATGCTCTGGATCGCCAAGTGGCTCTACTCCTACAAAAGCGGTTATACGCAGATTGCCTGCAAGCTTCTCGGCTTCGCCTGCATCCTTTTTGCAGGTATGGGGATTCTGTACGGCATCAATGCGGCTGCCTATGCCGAAGAACCCTGGTCGGATTTCAGACAGATCAATCATTACAGAGAACGGGTCGGGGATTTCTATACCTGGCCGGAATATGAAGAGTGTGCGGAAGCGCTGACGCAGCTTGGCATCACGGAAGAAGAATACCTGTACCGCCGTAACGGTGCACCGCACATCGGCTACGATATGTCTTTGGAAGACTGGAAGCAGATGCATGATCTTGCCAGAGAATGCTATCTTGAACGTACAAGCCTTACAGACCGCATGAAAAACATCGCAGTAGGAGGTCTGTTTGTCTTTCTTTATGAGGACGGTATGCAGCCTGCCAATCTGCTGGCAGCCTTTCTGATCGTAATCACCTTCGCGCTGATCCTGCTGCAGCGCAATTACAGCGCCTTGCAAGTCTATCTGCTCTATATGGCCGGCCGCATGGTCAGCTGGGGATATGTCCTGTATGAAGGCCGTTTCCCGAAGCGCATCATACAACCGCTGATCACGGTAGATTATGCCGTTTTGTTTGGCATTCTGTTAGCCTTTAATCTGCTCAAACTGCAAAAGTCAAGGCGTTATACTTTGATCCTGCCTGTCATCGCCGCTCTCGGCATGATGTCACTGATCATAACGAAGAACAATGTGGAGGCCAATTATCGCGCCCACCAGGAGACATGGGAACAGTTGAAAGCTTACTGTCATTCTCATCCTGACAACCTGTACATATGGACCTACGCCTCCGGTACACTGGAGCATTACTGCGAGTCACCTTTTGACCTGACTCTGGATACCTATAACAATTTCCTGTATACGAACTGGGGTGTTATCCTGAATCCTAATACCCGGATCAAGCTTAAGGCACATGGCATCGAGGATTTCGGGCCGGGACTTGTCAGCAATGACCATGTATATTTCATCCTGCAGGACGCCCCTTACAACGAAGAGCATCCCGTCATCCTCTATTACCGGCATACTTATGGCGCGGTCTGTACCGTAGCGGATGCCTTTACTGCCGGCGGCACCGATTATATGGTCTATCAGCTGCAGGTCTCATCCGGGCAGTGAGCCGCCAAAGACAGGATCAACAGTACGGTGACCGCCAACATGACCGGATACAGATAACGAACGAGAACGCAGGGGCCAAGCAGGACCGTTCCTGCCAATGCCGCAAGATAAACTGCGGGTATCAGCGCCTCCCGTTTCTTTAACCCGATGCAGCAGATGATATAGTAGAACAGCAGCCAGCAATAGAAGGCCGGCTGCATGACAAGCGCAAGCGGCGGCAGATATCTCCACAACGCATCTCCACCCGCAAAATACCGATACGCTGCCTGCAGAAACTGCAGCTTCTGATGCCGCGCGTAACCCGGCACAAGCGCCTGCATATATTCCTGCTGGTCGCTGGGATAGGTGATCTGAAGATAACCTTTGGCATATGAATAGATGTCATTTAGATAAGAGCTGTCCTCCAGATACCACATACCTTTATTTTTTAAGATAAAAGCCTTCGCATATTCTCCCGGATATCGTAACCCCAGGCGAATCCATTCCTCCCTCAGTGCGCGCAGTTCCTCCCTGTCTCCCGAAATGTCCCGTTTACTGCGGTCTGCGATCGCCGGCACATACTCCGGCAGCGTGTCCTCTCCCCACACGGCGGCAAGCAGCTCCCTGTCTGTCTTAGTCAGTTCTTCCTCATGATATGCCACGACTCTGGCGGTCTGCTGCGCCGGTACACTCAACATTTCCCGGGCATAGGTATTGTTAGCAGCATGTACCGCAGTCGTCATCCCCATATTCAGGAACAGATACAGAATAAGAGCTGCCGCATGCAGCAACCCGGTCTTCCTGTAGAATGCCTGATAGGCCTTATCTGCCCGACGAGATTTTCCGCAAAAGAAAGCACTCACCACGATCAAATACAAAATCCACGCATAAATACTGTTGTTGCGGAACAACAGCAGCAATACCGTCACGCCAAGATATGCCGCCATCCATGTCTTCCGCGGTATCTGCTGCCCGGCCGCCATCACCAGTTCCCAGGCAAAGACCGTAAATACCATGACAAGCGCTCCATAGATGGTATCCTTTGTGATCGAGACCGCCAGCATACCATGTGTCGGGTAAAAAGCCGCGCAAAGCACAAAGAAATAACACACATATTTGGAAACGCCCTTCCGGCGCAGGTATGTATAGACATAAGCAAAACATCCGGCAACGATTATCATCTGCAGGATTGTGTAGACGGCCAGTCCGGCCCGGTCCGCATTATGCACAAAAGGAAGGATTTCCCCCACTTTCAGAGAGAATGCCAGCATTAACGTATGGATCAGCGGATGATGCGTTGTATAACCGCTGATTTTGATCTGATCCAACTGCGGTATCACATCATACGCCATGATCGCCGGATAATACGTGGCAAAAGGAATCAAAAATCCCGCCATAATCACCATAAAGGCCGTCCAAAATCCTTTAACACCAGAAGAAAAAGCCGCATCTGCCACTTTTCCCTCATCCGCTCTTTCCTTATGCTCCTTAACCCACGCAAACAACATATTCTGCGCACCGTATGTAAGCGGCGCAAGGCCCAGGATCCAAAGCGGCAGCTCCCATCCATATACGAACGCTTCCACTCCCGGTATGCTGTAATACAGCCCCAGTACCTGGGAGGTCGTAAAGATCACTGCTAACAGAAACCTCACCCAGACAGGGAAAAAGGCCTTCCGATAAAACAAGGCCTTCCTGAACACACACCACATCCCGACTGTCACTGCCATGTAAAATATACCGAACGTATACAGCGTGCCTGCACAATAGCAGACCCACAGAATACGTCCCACCGCCAATATCGCGACAAACAGGGCCACAGCCACAATCCTGTTCTGTACTCTACCGTTCTCTTTCTCCATCATCATTCCTCACGTCGTACCCTGCGGGTCACAAGAGTCAGTCTGTACTCAAAATCCCTGCGGTTTTTCAATGCCATATTCGACAGCATCAGCCCTGCAAACAGAGACTGCAGCGCCGCCATTCCGATAAAGCCGCAAACGATCAGCGTCGGAAATCGTAGCACCAGTCCGGTCTCAACATAGGCGATCAGGATCGGAATAAACATAAGCACCGCAATCAGCGTAAGGATTATAGCACACACACCAAAAAACCCCAACGGCTTATAGTCCCTGTACAGCTTCAGTATCGTCCTGATGACCTTAAACCCGTCGGAGAACGTGTTAAGCTTGGATTCACTTCCTTCCGGCCTGTCCCGGTAATCCACGATCACATTCTCGATCTGCATATGATTATAAACTGCATGAATCGTCATCTCCGTCTCGATCTCAAAGCCGGTGGACAACACAGGAAACGTCTTCACAAAACCATAACTGAAGGCCCTGTATCCGGTCATGATATCCTTGATCTCACAGTTAAATAACCGGTTAATGCTGCTGCGCACGATCGTATTGCCGAAATTATGAAACGGCCGTTTGTTTTCCGTAAAATATGTGGATGAGAGCCGGTCTCCCACTACCATATCCGCATTGCGGTGTAAGACCTTATCTACCATCTCTCCCGCATATTCCATCGGGTAAGTATCGTCGCCGTCTACCATGATATAACACTCCGCTTCAATCTCCCGGAACATACGGCGAATCACGTTCCCCTTGCCCTGCATATATTCATAACGTATCACGGCGCCGGCCTCTCTGGCCAATTCCACCGTCCGGTCACTGGAATTATTGTCATATACATAAACCACTGCCTCCGGGAGAGCTTCCTTCGCATCCCGCACTACCTTGGCGATCGTCTTCTCCTCGTTATAACATGGAATCAGAACTGCTATTTTATCCATCTTCTTACATCTCAACCTTTCCTGTCTCTTTACTGTCAAGAGATCTTATCTTGTTACCTTTCTATCGTTAATGACATTAGAACTGCCGCTACCTATATTTTATCATACAATGATATACTTGACTATAAAAATACAACTCTCCTGATTCTAAAATCCCTGATAGATAAATTCCGTGGCGCTGTATCCCGGTCCGTAACAGCCAAACAGGATCACGCCAAAGAGCAGTGCGTACCACAAAAGCCACCGGACCGGCAGTGCCCTGGCACTGACCCGCTCCCGCACGGATCCTTTCTGCTGCAGCCACGATACCACTCCCAAAAGCATAAGCGAAAGAAACGCGATCGCCATCTCCAGCCAGTCTAACCCCAGCGCAAATAGAGAACCGTTCCAGAGAACCGACGGATTCCACACAGACACCGCTCCGCGAAGCATGGCAAATGCGTCTTTCACCGACTCTGCCCGGAAAAACAGATCTCCGATACACACTAGCAGGAAAGTCCTCAGGATCCGCAGCAGATTGACTGCTCTTCCTTCAGGATCGATTCTCCATCTTTGCAAAAGCTTTCCGCATGGCGGCGCCAGCAGTTCTTCCATCACGATATAGAACCAATGCAGCAGCCCGGATCCGATGACAAACTTCCAGTCACCCCCATGCCAGATACCTACCGTCAGCCAAAGCAGGAACATTGCCGCAAACGTAGCATACTGTTTTCCCCTCTTCTTACCAAACCGTTCTCTCCACTTCCTGTTCAGCTTCGTAAAAAAGGATGTCCGCAAAAGCGGATAGAATACATACTCCTTCATCCACACACCCAGGGTAATATGCCATCTGCGCCAGTACTCCGCAACACTTTTGGCAAAAAACGGGGTCTGGAAGTTCTCCGGAAGTACAATTCCCAGACTCTCCGATAATCCCAGCACGATGTCCATACAGCCTGAGAAGTCCGTATAAAGCTGAAACGCATAACAGACCGTGGCGAACCAGATATAGGCGCCTGGATAGCTCTCATATCCGCCATACACGGTATTCACCAGCGTGCCAAGCCGTTCCGCGATCACCAGTTTCTTAAAGAATCCCCACAGCATTCGCTGCAGTCCGCGGGTCACCTTAAGATAATCAAACCGATGTGCTACAAAGAACTGTTCTCCGTGTTCCCGGTACTTCAGGATCGGACCGGATAAAATCACCGGAAAATACATGCCATAAAGCATCAGCTTAAGATAATTCCTCTGCGGCTTCGCTATCCCGTAATATACGTCGATCACATAACCAAGCAGCGAAAACGTATAGAATGACACGCCAAGCGGAATCAAAAAATCCACGCTGCGGATCAAAGGTTCCGAACTGCCAAGCAAACCGGCAATCCCGTCGATCGTATAAATACCAAAGTTCACGTATTTAAGGACTACCAGAATCCCAATATTCACCAGAATCGTCATAGCTAAAACCACTCTGCGCTTCTTTGCTTCTTCCGCCGGGCAGGCCGAAAGCAACCGGATCCCCACATAACATGCCGTCACCGACACTACCGGGTACACGATCAGAAGGCCGTTTCCGCTCATAAGGTAATATGCCACGCTGCACGCAAGTAAAAACATCCACTGCAGCTTTCCCGGAATGATATAATATAAGATCAACATTGCCGCAAAAAAACACAAAAAATAAAATGATGTGATTCCCATCCAGATTCCCAACCTCTTCTCTGCAATATCATAATAGTATCATATAGCCTGTTTTTTTTCTACTTTTTCCGCCCCATGTTGTATTTTTCTGTTCAATTCATTATAATTTATAGTAAACGACATTGCTAATGTCGCTAACTATAGAAAGCATAGTCATAGAGGGAGTATAAATTATGATTGCAAAAATAAGTAAATACAGAAATGCCATTATGGGATGCGCTATTCTTTGGATCATGACCTACCATAGCGGAATTTCTTTTCCCGTTCATATTCCGGTTCTCTCTCCTTTGGCCTCATATATCCGTTCAACTGGTTTTGGGGCTGTTGACATTTTTATGTTTCTCTCTGGTTTCGGCTTATATCAATCGCTTTCTCACAACTCTGATCCTATCCACTTTTATAAAAAACGTCTGCTTCGAATTGTACCTGCCTATTTGCCGGTTCTTGCTATATGGCTGTTTCTGCATTTACCTGAAGTTCCTGCAAAAATGCGATTGTCTACTATTGTTAATAACCTTACAGGAACAGCATTCTGGCTGTCAAAACCGCCTTCCTTTAACTGGTATATGCCCGCCATAATTGTCTTCTATCTGATGGCCCCTGTTTTATTTAAATTTGTAGGAAAAACGTGGAAAGAAATATTACTGCTGTCACTAACCTTCCTTGCTGATATCTGCTTTCTGGGAAACTATGTCATTGTGGCCATTTCGCGCTTTACTATTTTCGTTCTTGGTATGATCCTTGGACGATGTTTTATGGAAAACCGACGGATTAAATTATCTGCTGAAATATTAACATATCTCCTCGGTATTTTCAGCTACTTTGTTATGTACCATCTCCGCGAGGCTTTTCCTCTTCTTATGTGGCCTTATGGACTGCACTGGTATCCCTTTATTTTTATTGCTCCTGCAGTTACATTCCTTCTATGCAGGTTGTTATCTCTCATGGACACTATTTCTATCGGACATAAAATCTGTGAAATGTTAGGAAAAGTTGGACAATGTACTTTGGAAATTTACTTAATTCACATCGTGCTTTTTGATTATCTGCACATAAAATCTAGTCTGCTGTGGATACTTATATTTATTATCATGGTCACCTGCGGATATTTCTATCATCGTCTTATTATACGGATTACCTCATCAAGGTCAACGCTATAAATTCTATATAGAATTGCAATACATGATTGTATATAGAAAAAAAATGCAGTAGAATATAGCCGTATAGATTTTTTATAGTATAAGGAGTGTTTGCTATGTTGTTCAATTCTATAACATTTGCTATATTTTTACCTGTTGTATTTATTTTATACTATCTTGTTCCCCACAAATTTCGCTGGGCCTTCTTATTATGCGCAAGCTATGTCTTCTATATGAATTTGCATATAGGATACGGCCTGCTGCTGTTGTTCACCACCATTCTGACTTATATACTGGCTCGTCTGTTAGAGGCATCGCCCACCGGATCCCGTAAGAAATTATGCCTTTGGGGAGGCGTTCTTCCCTTGGTATTGATCCTGCTTCTATATAAAACCGCCAACCCGCTGATCGCTCAATTGAACGAGAGGATCGAGGCAGGCAGCCTTTCTCTGCAGCCGATCACCCTGACTGTTCTTCTTCCTGCCGGCGTTTCATTCTATTTCTTTCAGTCCATGGGATACCTGATCGATGTCTACCGTGGAAAAATAAAAGCCGAACGGCATTTCGGCTATTACGCCCTGTTCGTTTCTTTCTTTCCGCAGCTTCTGGCCGGACCGATCGGCAGGGCAGACAGTCTTCTGCCTCAATACAGGAAGGAACGTCCTTTCGTCTACGAAAATGTCACTTATGGCCTGAAATTAATGGTCTGGGGCTATTTCAAGAAGCTGGTAATCGCTGACGTTTTTGCGGTCACAGTAAACAGCGTCTACAACAATGCACAGGCCTATGTCGGACTTGCCTTTATCATCGCTACTCTGATGTTCGCCATCGAGATCTATTGTGATTTCTCCGGTTATTCCGATATTGCCATCGGGTGCGCCAAATTGTTTGGCATCGACCTGATGACAAATTTCAAGAGTCCCTATCTTTCCTTTTCCATCAGGGAATTCTGGAGCCGCTGGCACATTTCCCTTTCCACATGGTTCCGGGACTATGTCTACATTCCCTTAGGCGGCAACAGAGTTGCAAAATGGCGCCATTGCCTGAATCTGCTCCTTACTTTTCTGGTCAGTGGATTCTGGCACGGCAGCAGCCTGACCTTCATCCTCTGGGGCGGCATCCACGGTTTACTGCAGATCGTCGAAACACTGCTCTTTCCGAAAAAGCGAAAAGGCGTGGAAGTGAAACGCCGCAAACACTGGTGGCAGCTTCCCATTACCTTTCTCCTGCTATGTTTTACGTGGATCTTCTTCCGTGCCAATACCATGCAGGATGCAGTATGGATTATTTCCAGGCTTTTCTGGGATATCGAGCGGCCACTCAATTACCTGCAGACCGGTCTTACATGCCTCGGCATCTCACCGATCATCGCCATGGGCATGGGATTATCCGTTCTGACGCTTGCAATTTATGACCTGATCAGTCTGAAATACGATGTGATCGCTCTATTTTCCAGGCAGAAGTTTTTCATCCGCTGGCCAGTCTATGTGCTGTTCCTGATCATAATTGCATTGTTTGCCCCTAAGGGCGTAGCAACAGAATTTATCTATTCTCAATTTTAAAAATTGCATAAGCAAACTTATGACTGCAATAAATACAGAGAGAAAGGAAAATCTATATGAGAAAAAAATCTGATTTCCTACGTTTTATTATAAAATGCATCCTGATTCCGGCTACTGCCATGCTTATAATCTATATGGTAAACAAACCATATAAAAAAATTGATGCCCAAAAATATCTTGACATTGCTAAATTCGACATGTTAGGAAGAGAATATTGGGAAATTCATATCGCTAACCTTGGCAGTTCCCATGGCGCATATGACTTTGTCTATGATGATATAATGGCCAAAGGATTTACATGCTTTAATTTCGGTAATACCAGTCAAAGTTATAATTACGACTATGCAATCTTGAAAGAGTTTGGGCAATACATGGAAAACAGCAGTGTACTCTTTATCCCTGTTTCCTATTTTTCTTTCAATAATGAAGTAACTAACGCGGAAGAACAAGAAGCTATGAGTCTGCGCTACTACCACTTTTTGTCACCGGAGAATATTCCGGACTATAACCCATATGTCGATATTATTACAAACAAGCTGCCCATTCTTTCTGCCGGCAAGGATATCCTGAAATTATTTCCCAATATCAATCCGACCCTTATAGCCTATGCGGCTGACGACGGTATTAATGTTGAGGAATTTGCACAAAGAGCACAGGAACGCTATAGCAGACACTTCGATAATAAAGACGAATATTTCTTACCGGAACGAATCGAAGAACTGTATGCCATTATTGAGTATTGCCATGAGCATCAGATCACGCCAGTGCTGATCACTACGCCGTTTTCCAAATATTACACGGATCTGGTATCAAAAGATTTCCTGGATAAGTTCAAAAAAACTGTCACCACAATAGCCGCTGATACGCAAACCAACTACTATGACTATTCAAATGACAGCAGATTTCGCGAGAATCTAGAATACTTCTCTGATTCTGATCATTTAAATGCAACAGGCGCCGCATACTTTATGAATATTCTCTGGAATGAAATAGAGGAATTGAAACTTTTTCAATAAGCAATCGAATCTCTATGTCCCTGTCACTTCCCGTATCCGGCGGACTGCCTCCATCTCCACATGGCGGTCCGCCCGCAGATAGAAGTCTTCAGCGGCTTCTTTACCAATCTCTGCCGTTACTTCCTCCGGCAGCGTGGCGCCGGGATGGAACAGGATCTCCAATACACGATTCTGTTTCTCAGCCTGCTTACTGATCTTAGGATACAATCTGACGATCCGGTCATAGTCCATACGGCCGCTCATGACCAGTCCCCACAGATACATCTGCTCCATATGATGTGCTTTCGCATAGCGGTCAACCTTATACGAATAGACCGAAAGCAGCCTGTTCTTGACAAAATTGACCGGACGGTAAGTCTTCCAAAGCGAAAATTCTCTTAGGAAAACACCCAGCATTTCCCTGGAATTTCGTATATATTCCACCGTATAATCTTCCTCGTCGATCACCTCCGTCAGAGCCTCCCAGACAACCGGAATCATATGGGCATGTTGATGGGAATCGATCCGCAACCCCCTCTGACTGCATCGGACACCAGATTCTTCTGCCAGTCTCATGGCGTGGTCTGCTGCAGCACTCACCTTCCTGATCTGCGCCCTGATTTCCTTCCTGAGCTGTGCTTTCGCAACGCTGCGCTTCCCTGGCAGATAAGATAAGGTAAATAATCCTCCCCAGGATAATCCCATAAGAGCATCCTTCTCCCGCGCCAGAAGCGGCACTGCAGACTTCTCCGTCAGACACTTCCCTTCCACAAAATCCAAATGCACGGACATCTTCGGCAGAAACGGCAGCTGCGGAATCGCCTCATATAGCAATTCCATGCACTGATCAAAGCAGGACATATTGGGCACAATGCTGATGCTGTCAAGCAGCCCCTTTTTCATACAGGACAACATATCCATAGAAGTATTGACTGTCAACGCATAATCGTCCGCATGTATATCTGTCCTGATCATTTTCTGTCCATCCCTCCTGTTATTCGTCCCTGTCATCACATGTACTGCCGCCTTCTTCTTTCCATACAAAGGTATCGATAATATATCTTGGCCTGTGTTTCGCCTCCATATAGATCTTCCCGATATACTCCCCAATAATGCCCAGCGAAAGGATCGTGATCCCTCCGATCAGCAGGGAGACCGTCATCGAAGTAGTATAACCGGGCACATTATTCCCCTGTATCCAGTCAGCCAGTATGATGACCAACATGATACAGCTGAAAAAAAACACACTCAACCCCAGAACACTGATCATTCTAAGCGGCCTGGTACTCATGGATGTGATCCCATCCATCGCCAGTGTCATCATCTTGCTCAAAGTATACTTCGAATGTCCCGCCTCTCTGGCCTTGACGTCAAAATAGACTACATCCGAAGGAAATCCCATAGTCGGTATCAATCCCCGCAAAAACAGATTTGTCTCCTGATACTCCGATAAAGCATCCAACGCCTTTCTGGACATCAGTCGATAATCCGCATGGTTGGTAATGACTCTGCTCCCCAGAAGATGCATCAGATTGTAATACAGCGTTGCGCTCCCTTTCTTAAAGAATCCGTCTGAATGCCTGTCATTGCGCACGCCATACACCACTTCGCTGCCCGCCATATAGCTGTCGATAAATTTATCCAAAGCCTCTATATCCTGCTGCAGATCCGCATCAATGGTCACCACTGCATCGGCATACTTCCTTGCCGTCATCATCCCTGCCAGGATAGCGCTCTGATGCCCATAGTTTCCCGCCAGGCTGATCACGGAAAACATTGTATCTCTCGCTGACGCCTGATGCAGCAGACGCAAAGTACCGTCCTTGCTGCCGTCATTAACAAACATGACTTTACTGCCTGCAGCGATCCGCCCGGCCTTTCGCAGCCGCCGTATCTTATCACCCAGAACCTGCGCGGATTTCTCTATGACCTCTTCTTCATTATAGCAGGGAACCACCAGATACAATACCGGTATTTCTCTTCTCAAATTCATGCTGCTTTCCATATCCTTTCACATCTCCGGATCTGATACATGATAATAGTCGCGGTACCATTCTACAAACTTCCCGAGGCCCTCCCCGATCGTCGTATCCGGTTTAAAGTCATAGTCCTCCATCAGGTCTGTGACATCCGCATAGGTCTGATAAACATCTCCGGGCTGCATCGGCAGGTATTCCTTGACAGCCGTCTTCCCCAGACATTTCTCCAACGTCTCAATATAATCCATCAATTTCTCGGGCTTATTATTACCGATATTATACAGCTTATAACTGACACCCTTGTCATTCTGCTTTGGCGGATTACAGAGAATATTTTCCATCCCTTTGACGATATCGTCGATATAAGTAAAGTCTCTGTACATATCTCCATTGTTATAGATCTGGATCGGCTTGCCCGCCAGGATCTTCTGCGTGAATTTGAAATAAGCCATATCCGGCCTGCCATAAGGCCCATATACCGTAAAGAACCGCAGTCCGGTCACCGGAATATGGTACAGCTTGCTGTACGCATGTGCCAACAGCTCATTGGACTTCTTAGTCGCTGCATACAGGCTCACCGGCTCGTCCACCTTATCCTCCGTGGAAAAAGGCACCTTCTCGTTCCCTCCATAGACGGAACTGGAAGACGCATAGACAAGATGTTCCACCGGAAAATACCGGCATCCCTCCAAAATATGAAAAAATCCCATCATATTAGACTGCATATAAGCATCCGGATTGTCAATGCTGTACCGCACACCGGCCTGCGCCCCCAGATTCACTACCACCTGCGGCGTATACTCCTGAAACAGGCGGAATACATCTCCCTTATCGCCAAGATCACCTTTGATAAAAGTATAGTCCTCATACTGCTTCAGGATATTAAGCCGGTCCTTCTTCAGCTGTACATCATAATAATCATTCAGGTTGTCGAAACCGATCACCCGTGCTCCCTGCTCCAGAAGGCTCCTGGATAAATGGAAGCCTATGAAACCGGCACCGCCTGTTACCAAATATATTTTTGTTCTGTCCAATGGATTCATATTACTGTTCATACCTTTCTGCCTGAATGTCTTTCCCGCTGCACGCTTTCCGGTCATGCGCATATCGTAAACGACATAACAAATTTCTAATGTCATTAACCATAAAGAGCGGCTCTAACCGGCGGCTGTTTATCTATCTCCCGATACTGTAATACTCCACACCTGCTTCTTTCATGGCATTCAGATCATACAGGTTGCGTCCGTCATACACGAGCGGAATCCGCATCCTGCTCTTAAAAGTCTCCGGTGTGACTGCTTTGATCTCGCCCCATTCCGTGAAGATAAAACAGATATTGGCATCCTGCAGCGCTTCCTCAGGCGTTGCCACATACTGGATCGTTCCCCTCTCGTTCTTTCCTTCCGGAAACCGCTTCCTGAAATTATCTGCTGCCACAGGATCATACGCATAGATATCCGCACCGCTCTCCAGAAGAAGCTGCACATTATCCAGAGACGGCGCTTCCCGCAGATCATCCGTTCCTGCCTTGAAAGCAAGCCCCAATACGGCTACCTTCAGATTCTGGAATGTGATCATGCGATTGCTGGCCTTATGGAACAGTCTTGTCTTCTGTTCGGCATTCACGGCTACCGCTGCCTCAACGGTACGCAGCTTATACCCATTCTGCCTGGCAAGATATTTCAATGCCTTCGTATCCTTCGGGAAACAACTTCCACCGTACCCGACTCCGGCGTTCAGGAAACGGGAACCGATCCGCGCATCATAGCTCATGCCTTCGGCTACGGCGTCAATATCTGCCCCAACCAATTCACACAGATTTGCAATGTCATTCATATAAGAGATCTTGAGCGCCAGGAAATCATTGCACGCATACTTGATCATTTCCGCGGAACGCCTGTTAACCGACACGATCGGAAGGCCAAACGGCTCATAAATCTTCTTCAAAACTGCCTCTGCCTCTTTACTCTGCGTCCCAATGATGATCCTCGCCGCATGAAGCGTATCATGAACCGCCGATCCCTGCGCCAAAAATTCAGGATTGGACGCAACCTCCACCCTGACATCCCGAATCAGGAAATCCCGGATGAACTGCTCTACTTTATCATTCGTTCCTACCGGGACCGTGGACTTTACCACCACCAGACAGTCCCGCTCCACAGATTCTGCGATCTGCCTTGAAACCGTCGCGATATAGCTTAAGTTCGCGGAACCATCCGGCTGTTCCGGCGTTCCCACTCCTATAAAGATGGCATCCACATCCTTATAGGCATTCCTGTAATCGGTAGTATAATGCAGCCTGCCGGTGGCATTATTCTTTCGCATCAGTTCTTCCAATCCCTCCTCATAGATGGGGGATACTCCCGATTCCATCAGTTTCACTTTCTTCTCGTCCACATCCACACAGGTGACATCATGCCCTTTCTCTGCAAAGCACACACCCGCTACAAGTCCTACATATCCCGTTCCTGCAACTGCTATCTTCATCTCTTACTTCTCCTGCCTTTCTCTATCATCTTACTGTCTTCTTAGGAAAAATCTCCTCTTCAATGATTCTCCAATATTTTCCGTATCTTTCGCAGTCCTCTGTCCCAAAGTGTGGGCCCATGATACCGCCTCGCCGTCTCCTCATCAAAAAGCCCGTTAAGATCCGGCTGAGAATTTACATACCTCCACCACACCTCTCCAAAATTGGTGTCATACCGCTTCCAGGGCTTGTCCCCGGCATAGTGTATGATCACCGGACTATGCCTTGCTTCCTCACACTCCTGTGCAGTATGAACTCCTTCTTGTATACACTTATCATAATCCTCTGCCGTCATATACGCAAGACAGTTATACTTCAAAGGAAGATATGCGATCCTCCCCTGACAGGTAATATTCAGGATATCCTGATCCTGATAATAAAGCTTCTCCTTCGTCCATTCCTGCCATCGGCTCTGCAGATCCTGTGCTCTGATCTCCTCCAGATTCATCAGTGTAACACCCGCATTGATATAATTCCCTCTCATTCCCTCCAGATGATGCCAGTAAGGACGCCTGCTGTTCATCTCCCATTGTTCTGAGAGATTGGCCCCGCCCCGCACGGCCGCCAGGAATTTCCCTTCCATCGGTGTCTGCCAAAGTTCTGCCAGGCTGTCCCGAAACAAGATGTCCACATCCGTATACAGGATCCGGTCCACATCCGGTAAGAGACCGGGCAGTCCGAGTCTGAGATAGGTTCCCGTCGAAATACCTCTGACTTCATAAGCATTTCGGAACGGATTATCCAACGCCTTCATGATCAGTTCAGACTTCCGGTCCCGGCTCTCTATGATCCGGCGCAGCTTCTCTTCTACTGACGACGCTTCCCTTGTACAGATACAATAAATATGGTAATGTGTCCACTCCGCTCTGGCATGATCAAGCAGCGAGGCCACAACTACCTGCACCTGACGGATTAAATTGTGGTCAAAACAAAATGCTATATTGATGTCCATATCGGCAGCAATACTCCCTGTCCCTTCCATACTATTTCTATCTAAATACCCTAACTAATATATTATAGCAAATTATTCGTGCCATGGCGATAAAAATTAAAAAGCAGTTCTACCATGCACAGACCCAGGCTATATAATCTTTAAAAAAGACCGGATTCCCCTCCGCATCCAGAAACCGTATTGTCCTGGTCCCGTTTATCGGTTCCGCAAACCTAAAAAGGCTCTTCTTATTCCTGCCGCTGTCTGCCTGCTTTGCCTCTGTGATCACCTGACCGTCTCCATCCAGAAGCTGTACCCTGCACACAGGCCGGTCGATCCGCGCGGGACGCTCGATCATTACCTCGATCAGATTCTCATTTACCATTTCGGGCGACAGTTCATAAGCGCTGTGATACCCCGGAATCGTCGCCTCCAGATTGATATTCGACACTTCCTCGTAATAAGTGTCCGCTCCCACCTGATACAGGTTAACATTCCGGCTATATCCCCAGTTATCCGCACGAACCGGAATAAAAAATGCATTTTCCGTTATCATTTCCTTGCCGTCCCACCATCCTGCGTTAATGTCTCCGGCATAAACACGCTGATCCGAAACCGCCGCATCCGTCCATCCATGCAGCCGCATGACCGGGTTTGACAGACAGAAGAGCATGATCAGAATAAGAATACCAGACCGTGCTGTCTTTGCCCTGCCCTTTTGCATAAGCAGTATGCTACCCGTAAGCAGCAATACATAGAACCCTATGTCTGAAAAGATCTCATACTTATGCCCCATGGCTCTGAAAGAAATCTCTCCCATTTCTTCCCAGGATGCCGGAACCGACTTGACCGTCACCAGATAGAATGCCGACACAGTCAGTTGGAAAAACACCGCCATATACAATGCTACCCTGCATCGGTCTATCCTTTTACCCCGCATCAGGGGAACAGTTATCGTTACTATAAAATGCACTGCCAGAAAAACTGCCGACACCAGTGCCAGTGCCAGAACCAGTCCCGATATGCTCTGTGCGTACCTGCCAAAAGGCGTTAGCAGATACGCGGCAAATTCCACAAACACCCTGCATCCCAGCCTGATCCAGTATCCGATCTGTCCCATGGACGCTGCATCGATCCAACCGCCACCGTCTCCCTGACCTCCAAATGAATAAATAAGCTGCAAAAAGGCTGCCGCCGCTGTCACCCAGGCAAACCCCTTGTCTCTCCTGCCGATGCTCTTATGAAAGAAAAGCAGATACAGAAACATCAACGGCAGCATGACCGCATAAGTTCCCTTAGTCAGACAAATCACCGCACCGGCTGCCATCAACAGGATATAGATCAGACGCGGAAAAGCGTCAAGCTCGGCAAGGAAAAGAAGCAGAAGCAAATAAATACCCCAATATCCATGATTGGTGAAAAATAAGGTCTCCTCATAGAAACATGTCATCATAACCAGAATGCACCAGAGTATCCTGTAGGGCAGCCCCAACAGCCTCTCAAAAGGATACAGGGCAAAAAAAGACCACACCATACTGCACAGCAGACACGCCGTAGCCTGCATAAAATACAGCGCATATGCGGAAGAGATCCTTAACACCTTTACATAGAACAATGTGATCAGACGCGGCAAAAGCGGCAGATAGCCAGCATCCGCGATCAACAGATTAGAAAGAAAGCTCTCTTCTCTCGCATAATGCAGAAAATTTGTCACAGCCTCCGCATAAGTGGGCTCCAGATAGATCGAACTGTCAAAAATATAGAGCACTGCCATAAAGAGAACCGTCATAGTGCCAAAAGCAGCCAGGCACTTTCTCCTGCTTCCGATCCGCCTGCTACACACAAGCAGCACAAGCGCAGCCATACACAGCATTGCGATACCGTAACATAACAGCCGAATCTTGTATTCCGTCCCCGTTATATGGTAATGATAAGCCTGAGCAAGCGTCAAATCCCGCTCTGCCCCATTATAATTGACACGACCAAATCCATAGTAGTCATCTCCGGCCAGAAGAACAAGCTCCCCTTCCTTCACATCCGCCGTACTAAGACACAGTGCTGCCTCTCCACACTCCAGAGCTCCCATAGCAAGCGAATCCAGTCTTGTCCACTCTTCCGCTTTGATCTCACTCAGCTTGATCATACTCGACCGCACTGTCTGCCCCTGCTCCAATGTACAGACAAGCCATCCTTCACTGTCCGCATCACATACTGCGAAGCGCAGCGCATAATATCCCTGCCGCCAGTTCATCTCTTCTGTGATCGTCAACGGCTGCCTTATCTTTACCCCGTCATACAGCGGTAAACCGGTCGTACTCTCTGCCACATCACTTCTGATATCTACCGGCTCTCCATTAACGATGTATTGTGACAATACAAGCAGAATCAATAACAGACCCGCTGCCAGAACTGTGCTTTCTCTTATCGCTTTCCATTCAAACTCAGTCTTCATTGCCACAGCACCCATCTCTGTTCCTTATCCTCCGTAAACTCCTCCAGCATTATTTCTCCGTTACGATAAGTCAGCGCCAGATCATCGATGGTAATATAATAGCCACCCTCCTGCGCCTTCCGGAATCTCCACTGTACAATAACATCTGCATTAGGCTCATAGAACAGATTCATGCCATCATCAAGATAGACGATCGGGCACATTCCCTCCTCCTGCATCACCGCCGCCAGCACCTGCTCATTACTGCGAAAACGCATCCCGATACCTGCAGCTCCCTCACCGAAGCCAGACTTCTTTACCGAATGCAGCAGGATCTTATGCTCTATGTCTTCCACTTCCGGTATCATAACAGCTTCCTGATTATAGGAAGCCTCTGTCATCGCACTCGGAATGTCCGCCGCAACCGGCTCCACTGTCACCTCTCCGTCTTTCTCCACGATAATAAGCACAGGCTCTTCCGCAGGCGATACGTAATAATAACCGTCCCTGATACCCGCCACATATGCGGCACTGCGCGCATTCTCCAGGAAACCGTTTCTTTCGATACCCTGCTGATAGAACTGGGCGCGCGCCTCTTCGCCGTCATCCAATGCAATCGTCCTCTTAAAAAGATTCGTCCCGGTAAACAATACAAGCAGTATACCCATGATCATGCATCCGCCCAAGGCTGCTCTATATCTCCGCAAGATATCCCCACATCTCTTCCCGCTGCTTTGGTAACCGTGCACAGCTTCCGGGATTCCTGCCGCACAGCGGATCCAATCCGTCAATCCTTTCGCCGCATAAGGAATGATTACTACAAAATAGGGGATTGTGTAGGACGCACTGGACTCCCAAACAAAGTGAAACAGATAACCACCCAGGAAGACCACCGCCCCCATCAGCTCATACAGATTATCGCTCTTCCACGAAAATAACAGATAGAAAAGCACGCCGATTAGCAACAGCGTCTGTACATAATTCAGCCAGACTGAAAGCATAACACTTCCCCGGCCCTCGATCAGGCTGACCGCGAACGCCGGTATGTCTGCTGCCGAAGCCCGATTTCTCGTCCGGTCCAGACTGATAAAGGTAGGATCGTTCCATTGAAATGCGTTCTTCCTTGCAAAAAATGGGATTCCGTCATCCAATATATTTTCTGACATTCTTGTCAGAATCTTTCTGATTTCCGCCGCCGAAGCTTCAACGATCCTCTCCGTATCATATTCCTGCTCGAGAAAAACTTCCGCGATATACCCACTGTATCCGCCCGGTCCAAGCGGTGTTTCCTGCAGACCCATAACGATCCATGAGAGCATTGCCTCGCCGTCACCCGCCTCATAGCCGGACAGATATTCCACATAGCGCTCCGCGGCCCGGTTGCACCCTACGACGCTGAGCCCCATAAGCGCTATCATTCCCAGGGAAACGATCCATTTCTTCCCGAGCTCCCTGCGGGTAAGCAGCGCGATATCCAATGCGTCATAGAGCAAAAAACACGCTATTGCAATCAGATAGATCAGGCAGTTCGTCTTGATCACCGTCGCCAGACCCATACAGATACAAGCCGGCGCAATATACCGGTATTTTCTCGTATCAATATACTTCGCCGCAAAATACACTGCTCCCAGGGACAACGCCATACCCGGAAGGATTCCATACAGATAAGTAATATAGAAAGCCAACGGAACCCACAGGATCAGCGCCGCATATATGATTACCGGCATCTTCCTGTCTCGTTTCCAGAAAAATGCCGCCAGTTTCACCAGCAGAATATAGATCGCCGCCAGAGCAAGTACATTGACAAACTGGGGACCCACATAATTGTCCACGCCAAACAGGAACGACAGGAAATAATAAAAGAGAATGATTCCCGCCTGAAACGGATATCGAAACAGATAACCGCCTTCGGCATACGCGGAGAAATCACCATGCCTCCACTGCATGGCGATCGCAAATACCTTGGCAGGATCGGAACCCGGCACAAGCTGCGTAAGCAGAATCCATGCCGTTCCGGATAACAATACAAAACAACTCAGGATCCGCAGTGCACGTCCTACGCCTTCCTTCTGCGACTTTGCACCGTTTCCCGCACAATCCAATATTGTTTCCTGCGCATTCTCACGCCGCATATGCGCCTGCAGCATATGCTGGATATGGTAAATCAATACCCCAAGAATGGTAAACAGCAAAAAAACACCCAGATGCCACCACGGGTCATCTGCGATATTTAACGTTCTCTCCTGTCTGCTACCATCTTCTCTGGCGACCTGACCGATAAAACTTGTACTGAACATGCTCTGCAGGAAAAGTCCCCCTATGATCAGCATCAGTAAAACACGGATCACCGTATTTACGACCGGATATACAGCTTTTTGAATTGATTCTGGTTTTATCGTCTTATTCATTATTAACCCCGAAACTGTCTGAGTACAAGCAAGGTTCTCTTGATCGTGATCAGCATCGGCCTGCGGACCCCGTTACGCTTAAGCGCCAGATAGCCTTCCCAGAAAGAAACCATATAGTTGCGCAGACCTGCATTGCTGATGCCGCCATAAAACATGGCTACCAACACTTCCGGCACATAGGCAAGCCGGTTCTGCTCTTCTTTCAGAAAACGCACCATAAATTCATAATCCGCCGCACAATGATAGGAGATATCATACACGCCGTACCGCTCATAGATCTCTCGCTTCAGAAACATCGTCGGATGGCCCGGCAGCCAGCCGTCTGCCAGTCTGCCCTCGCCCATATGCCACGTTCTGACAATATGCTCTCCTTCCACATACACCAGATCGGCATGGGCTCCTATACAGCCTTCACCGCCCCGCTCGATCGCCCGCACCAGCTTCGTAACCGCATCCGGCGTACATAATCTGTCATTGCATACCGCTACGATATCACCGGTGCTCATGGCATAAGCCTTATTCATGGCATCATACAACCCCCGGTCCGGCTCTGAGATCCATCCTACCTGACACGAGGAGCCCGGATCTCCATGCCGTGCTGCAAATTCTTTGATCAGATCCAGTGTACCATCACAGGATGCACCATCCACTATGACTACCTCGAGAGAGGGATAATCCTGCTCTTCTATATCGGCAAGCGTTTTTTTTAGGTTTTCTTTAACATTATACGTTGTCACTAATAAAGATACTTTCCACATATTTTGAATTTTACCCTATTTTGGCAAAATATGCAATCAGTCGCCGTTACATCTTGTTGCGCTTTCCGTGAAGATACGTTACTATGAATGTTACAGTTAATCCATTGAAAACCATAAGGAGTCCGCCATGCAAAATTCCCCTCTGTTAAGCGTCATCATTCCTGTATATAATGTCGAAAAGTATCTCCGCAATTGTCTCGACAGCATCCTCGCGCAGGATTTTACGGATTATGAAGTCATTCTTGTGGATGATGGTTCCACGGATCACAGCGGGGTTCTTTGTGACGAATATGCTGCAGACCACCCTGCTTTTTGCTGTATTCATAAAACAAACGGAGGCCACACATCCGCCCGAAAATGCGGCTACGAGGCCAGTAAGGGAGAATACGTCACCTTCGTAGACAGTGACGACTGGATCGCCCCTCATATGTACCGCAAACTATGCCAGGCAATCCGGGATTCTCATGCAGATATTATTCTCTGCAACCATATCGCTGCCATGCAGGATCGGGAAGAAATCTGCACGATGCCCTTTGCTCCCGGTTTCTATGATAAAACACGATTAGAAGAGGAAGTATATCCTTCCATGCTCTATTCCGGTACTTTCTACAAATATGGCATCTCGCCAAACCTCTGGAATAAAGCATTCCGCCGGGATCTGCTAAAGAAGCACCTTATGCACGTCCCTGACGATATAGCCGTCGGCGAAGACGCCCTGGCTTCCTATAGCTGCATCCTGGATGCCGGCTCCGCTTATGTCCTTCCGGATGCGCTCTATTACTACCGGAGCAACGCCGACTCCATGAGCAGACGCACGATCCCTGTTGAACGCCTTCTGGAGAACCGCAAGATGTTCCGAACCCTGTGCGATGTCATCGATATCGCCGCTTATCCCTGCATGAAGAAACAGTTGGATTACTATTTCGTATACCAATGCCTGCTGACCTATGAACTGGTCTTTGGGAAAATGACACATACTTCGTCTTTCAGGAAGATTTTCCTTGAAGAATGTGATGTATCGCTGATCCGTGAAGCCTTCCACAGCGTTGCAATCCGGGATATCAACGGTACCCATAACAAGCTTTATGCGTTCTGCGTAAAGCATCGCTTGTTTACCCTGTTCAGATTTCTTTTGCAGCATTGACTTTGTGCATTCGTAAATAGTAAATCTACCTTTTACAATATAGCAGGCAATCTCATAAATTGCCTGCTATATAAATAATCTGTATAAAAATTTTCATCACTCGAACGCGGCGTATTCATCATCTTTCCTAACTGTATTTGTTTAAGTTTATTTTAAATAAACAGCATCATTTCTAGAAAGAAGATAAACACAATACTGATTCATACTGATACCTTCCCTTTTGGAATGCTCTGCCAATAAGCGATGCAAACTACGGGG
>CANOCU010000019.1 GCA_947564645.1 uncultured Lachnospiraceae bacterium | reverse complement strand
GCGCGTATCGTGGGCGATACCATGGGTAAATACCATCCCCACGGCGACAGTTCGATCTATGAGGCGCTGGTAGTCATGTCCCAGGATTTCAAGAAGGGCCTGCCCCTGATCGACGGCCACGGCAACTTCGGCAACATTGAAGGGGACGGCGCGGCGGCCATGCGTTACACGGAGGCCAGACTGGAGAAGATCACGCAGGAGGCGTTTTTGTCCGATCTGGATAAGGACGTGGTGGATTTCCTTCCCAACTTCGACGCCACGGAGAAGGAACCCAGTGTGCTGCCGGTGAAGATTCCCAACCTGCTCATCAACGGATCCGAGGGAATCGCGGTCGGTATGGCAACCAGCATTCCGCCCCACAATCTGGCGGAGGTGATTGAGGCTGCCAAAGCCTATATGCTGGATGAGAATATTACCACCAGAGAGCTGATGCGCTATGTAAAGGGACCGGATTTCCCTACCGGCGGTATCGTCATCAATGAGGACGAACTGCTGGAGATCTACGAGAGCGGAACCGGCAAGATCAAGATCCGGGGCAAGGTGGAGATCGAGAAGGCCAAAGGCGGCAGGACCAATCTGGTGATCACCGAGATTCCCTACACCATGATCGGTGCGGGGATCGGCAAGTTCCTGATGGACGTTGCGGCTCTGGCGGAGACCAAGAAGACGCAGGATATCGTGGATATTACCAACCAGTCTTCCAAGGAAGGCATCCGCATCGTCATCGAGCTGCGCAAGGACGCGGATGTGGAGAATTTCAAGAACCTGCTTTACAAGAAGACCCGTCTGGAAGACACCTTCGGCGTCAATATGTTGGCCATCGCCGACGGCCGGCCGGAGACTATGGGCCTTAAGCAGATCCTGCGGGAGAATATCAAATTCCAGTTTGAGGTGACGACGAGAAAGTATACGAATCTTCTGGCGAAGGAATTGGAGCGTAAGGAGATACAGGAAGGGCTGATCAAAGCATGTAACGTGATCGACCTGATCATTGAGATCCTGCGCGGCTCCAAGGACAGGGCCATGGCGAAGGCCTGTCTGATCGAGGGGAAGATCGACGGCATTAAGTTTAAGTCCAAGGAATCCAAGATCATGGCAACCCAGCTGATGTTTACGGAGAAACAGGCCAACGCCATTCTGGATATGCGGCTCTATAAACTGATCGGTTTAGAGATCGAAGCACTGATCAACGAGCATGAGGATACCATGGCCAACATTTACCGCTATGAAGATATCCTTGCCAGAAGAGATTCCATGGCTCAGGTCATCATCAATGAGCTGGATGAGATCCGGGACGCGTACAGACGGAACCGCAGGACGGTGATCACCCAGGCCAGTGAGGCGGTCTATGTGGAGAAGAAGGCGGAAGAGATGGATATCGTCTTCCTGATGGACCGTTTCGGTTACGCCAGGACGATCGATACGGCCACCTATGAGCGGAATAAGGAGGCGGCGGACAGCGAGAACCGCTATGCCTTCGTCTGCCGGAATACGGGTAAGGTGTGTCTGTTTACGAACACGGGACAGCTCCATACCCTGAAGGTGATGGACCTGCCCATGGGCAAGTTCCGTGACAAGGGCGTACCGGTGGACAATATCAGTAATTTCGATTCCTCGAAGGAGACCATCCTTTATGCCGCAAGCCAGAGCGACTTGAATCTCTACCGCGTGATCTTCGCCACGAAGCAGGCCATGCTCAAGGTAGTGGACGGCGGCGAGTTCGATGTGGCCAAGCGGACGGTAGCGGCCACGAAGCTGGCGGATGAGGACGAGGTAGTCAGCGTTGTGACCTTGAAGGAACAGCGCAATATCGTATTGCAGTCTGCGGAAGGGTATTTCCTGCGCTTCCCGGTGGAAGAGATCCCGGAGAAAAAGAAGGGCGCTATCGGCGTCCGCGGCATGAAGCTCGGCGCCAAAGACAGCCTGGAGGCAGTTTATTATACCCGCAATGCGGTGGAACAGACGATCGAGTACGGCGGAAAACAAATCGAACTGAATAAGATCAAACTGGGAAAACGAGACGGCAGGGGAGTCAAAATCAGAGTCTGACCGGGACGCCTGACCACATGCAACAGTCAATAGCTCTGCGCCTTCGCTGCGCCGAGTATACCAGGATAGACAGAGAATCAGGGAGGACGATCAATGAGAGTAATAGCGGGGACGGCGAGAAGCCTGCGGCTTAAGACGCCGGAAGGAATGGACACCAGGCCGACTACGGACCGGATCAAAGAGACGTTATTCAATATGCTGCAGCCTTATCTGCCGGATGCCGTATTCTTAGACCTGTACAGCGGAAGCGGCGGGATCGGGATCGAGGCGCTCAGCCGTGGGGCAAGACATGCCTATTTCGTGGAGAACAACCGCCATGCGCTAACCTGTATCGCGGAGAACCTGCAGTTTACCCGGTTTGCGGACCGGGCCACGGTGCTTAAGCAGGACGTACTGAGCGCCCTGCCGGGGATCCATGAGAAGGAAGCGGATGTGATCTTTATGGATCCTCCTTATCAAAGCGGATACGAACAACAGGCGCTGCGGCTGCTGCGAACCCTGCCCTATGTGACCAGGAACACACTGATCGTAACGGAGGCGGCTCTTGATACGGATTTTTCCTATGTGAAGGAGCTGGGATTTGCGGTCGAGAAAGAGAAGCGCTATAAGACGAACAAACATGTGTTTTGCAGAATTTTTTAAAAAAGTAAAGACATTTCGGGAAAAGTGATTTATAATGCCAAAAGTGGAAACTATTTCCAGGTACAAATAAAAGGGAGATTATTATGAAAAGAGAACAACTGCAGGTAGTTCTGCGCACTTGCTGCGCTGAGCGTACACGCGCCACACTTGCGTGTGTGCACGTACTGAATACTTGCACCGTAGTTTTCATGGGAATTTGTGTCAAAGATGATATGGAGGTGCAAGTATGAAAGCAGCAATTTATCCGGGCAGTTTTGATCCTGTTACTTTTGGGCATTTGGATATTATCAGGCGCGCCGCTGAAATTTTTGATGAATTAACGGTGAGCGTGTTGAATAATAAAACAAAGACTCCATTGTTTTCTGTAGAAGAACGTGTTAAGATGTTAGAGGAAGCGACGAAGGATATGCCGAATGTAGTGGTAGATTCTTTCAGCGGACTGCTGATCGATTATGCCAGGAAGAAGGATGTCCACGTGGCGATCAGAGGGCTGCGGGCTATCACGGATTTTGAGTATGAGCTGCAGATCGCGCAGACGAACCGGAAATTTTCGGGTGGTGATCTGGACACGATGTTTCTGACCACCAGTTTGGAATACGCATATTTAAGTTCCTCCACCGTCAGGGAATTTGCCAGCTTTAACGGTGATATTTCCCAATGTGTGCCGGAATTTGTTGCGAAACTGATCTATGAGAAGTACGGGCACGTGAAGTAAATGCAGACCCGACAGAACGATTTAGGAATGAGGATAAAGATGAGCAGCAGAATCGAACAACTTATCGATGAGATCGAAGATTACATTGATGGCTGCAAGTATCAGCCGTTGTCTAAGACGAACATAATCGTGAACAAAGAAGAAATTGACGAGCTTCTGCGGGAGCTGCGGATGAAGACGCCTGACGAGATCAAGCGCTATCAGAAGATCATCACCAATAAAGAGGCTATTCTGAACGATGCGCGTGCCAAGGCGGAAGCCCTGATCAAGGATGCGACTGTCCAGACCACGGAGCTGATCAACGAACACGAGATCATGCAGCAGGCTTACGCGCAGGCGAACGAGGTGGTGAGGATGGCTACCACACAGGCCCAGGAGATCCTCAATAACGCCACATTGGAAGCCAACGGTGTCCGGACCTCCGCCATGCAGTATCTTGACGAGATGTTAGCCAATCTGGAAAGCGCCATGACGGCTACCCTGGCAACGACGACGGAACACTATGAGAGTTTCTATAACACGATCAGCGGTTATAATGAGACCGTTAAGGCAAATCGCGCCGAACTGCGTCCGATCGAGGTAGAGCAGATGCTGAAGGAAGCAGAAGGCGAAAGTGAACCGGCTGAACTGAATTTGATGTAAAGCCACAGGGGTTGGCTTGGAGAACAGAGTTTGCCATAGGGCAGGCTCTTTTTTATGAGATGGGATATGAATCGATTCAAGAGAATAAGGATAAGCATTTCTAAGATATGCATATACCTGTTGACGGCCATGGTCTTGACCTGGTTCTGTTTAGATACCACCGCAGAGGCAGAAGAAGATACCTTGCGGATCGTGATAGATCCGGGGCACGGCGGAGAGAATCTGGGCGGCGAATATGAAGATTATACCGAGAAAGAGATGACCATGGTCGTGGCAGACGCCATGAAGGAAGAGCTGGAGAAGTACGAAGGCGTCACCGTGTATCTGACCAGGAACGGCGACCAGGAGCTGTCCCTGGAAGAGCGGTGTGAATTTGCCGCGAATGTGGACGCCGATTTCCTGCTCTGCCTGCATTTCAACCTGTCGGAACATCATACGCTGTTCGGCGCTGAGTGCTGGGTATCGGCGTTTGGTGAGAATTACAGTAAGGGCTATGGATTTGCCAGCGTCGAGATGGAGCTGCTGGAGGAACTGGGACTGTATTCCAGGGGAATCAAGACGAGGCTCGGACGCAAGGGACTCGATTATTACGGGATCATCCGCCATGCTACGGAGCGGGGTATTCCCTGCGTCCTGATAGAGCACTGCCATCTGGATCAGGACAATGATAAGCCCTTCTATGACCATGATGAGAAACTGAAAGCTTTCGGCCGTCTGGATGCCACCGCCGCCGCGAAATACTTTCATCTCCGCTCTGATATACTGGGTGTGGATTACAGCGGCTATCAGAATGTGGTCGTGGACGTGCCGGCGGATGTGGTGGCGCCTGACAGCACGGAACCGGATTTCTGCGCCATTGAGGTATTGGAACAGAATGCCGATAGCGGCGAGGTGACGGTACAGGTGTCTGCGGCGGATCGGGACAGCGGTATGCTGTATTATGCATACAGTTATGACGGCGGAGAGACTTTTTCCGAGCTGCTAAAGTGGCCCGACCGGTCGTCCGACACCTTCTGCTTTACCATGCAGGTGCCGCCCCGCGTGGTGCCGCGTATCGTGGTCAACGGCTATAACGGGTATGACTTGTTTACCGAGAGCAACATGATCACCCTGCCATCCATGGATTATAAGACGCCGGAAGAGATCGCCGCAGAACTGGCAGAGAAAGAAGCTTTGGAGAGCGCCTCCGGGAATGTGGATCCGACCGGAGACGATGAGAAAGCGCAGAAGATGCCCCAAAGGGAGGAACCGAAAGGATATGACGGTCTCTTCCTTGCCATGTGCGCCGCCTGCATACTGCTTCTTCTGGGAATGGCCGGTTCCATGGCGATGATCCTGCGCGAAAGAGGCAGGAAGAGACGACGCCGGAGAAAAAGACGTTAGGCAGGACGGTTCAGCGCAGATACAGGAACAGATAACACACTGCCGTGATGGCAGTCTGCACCGTTTTGTGGAAGAGATAGGGGCGGACGGAAAGATCTGTCTGCCGGATCATGCTGTAGGTCTGGGCGATACAGGAGAATCCGCCAAAAGGCAGAAGGATCAGGACGGCATAGTAAATTGACCGACCGGAACAGTCAATACCACTGGTGATTTCCAGAAGACACCTATATACATTCAGAATCTCTGTGTTAACATGTTGAAAAGGCCGAAAAACGATATTCAGCAGATTGAAGAAGATCATGTAACCGCCCAGCCTGGCGATACCGATCAGACTGGAGTGTACGGAGGCATCGACTGCCGAAAGAAAGGCGCAGGGCATCTGCTCGTTACCGGACACAGACAGGACGGACGCAGGAACGGAGCCGGCTTTGTATGGACGATACAGACATCTTACGGCCGGCACGATCCGCATCAGCAGGAAGCCATACAGAAGCGGAATGCCGTACATGATAAGAAAAGGCCAAAGCGGCCTGTCGATCCCCAGCGTGGGGACCACATAGCTTAAGAAATAGATGGGACCGATGTTATTGCAGAAATATAGCAGGCGCGCGCTTTCCTCACGGGACAGCTTGTGCTGCTCATAGAGTTCGCCCACGATCCTGGCGCCCATCGGGAAGCCGCACAGAAAGCCCATGATGATCGTGTAGGAACCGTTTCTGGAAGTCCCGAACAGAACATGCAGGAGCGGATGAAGCAGGCGCACGAAGTGTTCCGTCAGATCCATGCGGATCATGATCCCGGAGAGGATCATAAAAGGCAGGAGCGTGGGCACCATCCTGGTAAACCAGAGGTTCAGCCCGGTGGAGGCATACTCCAGCGCAAGCGCCGGATAGCGGAGCATCAGATAGATCAGATAGAGGGCAAGCGCTGTGAAGAGGAGCTGGTATGCGGTATCTTGCTTTTTCATGGCGGGCTTTTCCTGCGCGGAATAATTTACTTTATTATATGACAGGATCTGTGTTATTATGATACCAGGCGTCGGATGAGACAGCCGCTTTGCACAATAGGATGGGGCGAGGATGCGTTTAGACAGATATTTATGCGAATTGAATCTGGGAACGAGAAGCCAGGTGAAAAAGGAGATCAAAGCCGGCCTGGTATCGGTTAACGAAGTGACGATGCGCAGCCCGGAGGAGCAGATCCGGCCGGCTGCAGATCATGTCTGTTATAAAGGACAGCCCTGCGTCTATGAAGAATATGTCTACTATCTTCTGCACAAACCGGCGGGCGTGGTGTCCGCCACCAGGGACAGGAAAGAGCGGACGGTTCTTGACCTGATCGGGGATGGGACGCACAGGGATCTTTTTCCGGTGGGAAGACTGGACAAGGATACGGAGGGCCTTCTGCTGATCACCAACGACGGTGCGCTGGCCCATGACCTGCTTTCTCCCGGCAGACATGTGGAGAAGGAATACGAATGTCACCTGGCCCGCCCCTTCGACGCCGGTCAGCAGCAGCTTCTGGAACAGGGCATGGAGATCGGAGAGAAGAGGCCTCTTGCACCGGCAGTCGTACATATTCTGGAGGAAAAGAAGATCCTGCTGACGATCACCGAAGGGAAATTCCATCAGGTGAAACGTATGCTGCAGGCGGCAGGCAATGAAGTGGTCTATCTGAAAAGGATCCGCATGGGGTCTATAGTCCTGGACGAAACCCTGCCGAAAGGAGCCTTTCGCAGGCTGACAAAAGAAGAATTGGAGCGTTTACAACATGACAGAAGCGGTCATCTTTGATCTGGATGGTTCCATGGTGGATTCCATGTGGGTATGGAAGAGCGTTGATATAGAGTATCTGGGGAGATTCGGTATCGTACTGCCGGAGGATCTGCAGGCGTCGATCGGCGGAAGAAGCTTTACCGAGACGGCGGTCTATTTCAAGGAGCGCTTTCGGCTTCCCGATCCGCTGGAGGTGATCAAGGCCGACTGGAACCGCATGGCCTGGGATAAATATACCCATGAAGTGCCTCTGAAGGAAGGGGTGCGGGAATTGCTGCAGTATTGCAAAGAGCACGATATCAGGATGGGAATCGCCACCAGCAATTCACGGGAGCTGGTGGAAGCTATCGTGAAGGTACATCATCTGGAATCTTATTTTACCTGTATCATAACGGGATGCGAGGTAGCAAAGGGAAAGCCTTCGCCGGATATCTATCTGGCGGCGGCCAGGGCGCTTGACACAGCGCCTGAGAACTGTCTTGTTTTCGAGGATATCATCCATGGTATCCAGGCGGGAAAGGCCGCCGGCATGAAGGTATGCGCCGTGTATGACAAATATTCGGCATATCAGGACACGGAGAAAAGAGCGCTGGCGGATTATTATACCCATGCGTTTACGGAGTTGATCGCGGACGGCATACTGGTGCCGCCATGTCATCTTTAACGTTTCTATCAATATCCACGAAGAAGAGGTGCAGGCACAGGATGGATTTTTTACCGATTTCAAAAGAAGATATGGAAAGACAGGGGATCGCACAGCTGGATTTCGTCTATGTGACCGGGGATGCGTACGTGGATCACCCTTCCTTCGGACACGCCATCATCAGCCGGGTGCTGGAAGGAAACGGCTACCGGGTGGGCATGATCCCGCAGCCTGACTGGAAGGACGAACGCAGCATCACGGTGCTCGGAAAGCCGCGGCTTGGCTTTCTGATCTCCGGCGGCAATATGGATTCTATGGTCAACCATTATTTCGTATCCGGGAAGCACCGCCCGACGGATGCCTATAGCCCCGGCGGAGAGCCTTATAGGAGACCGGATCATGCCACCGTAGTCTACGGTAATCTGATCCGCAGGGTATATAAGGACGTGCCGGTGATCATCGGCGGCATCGAGACCAGTCTTCGCCGCATGGCGCACTATGACTACTGGTCGGACAGCTTCAGGCGCTCCATCCTCTTAGACAGTCAGGCGGACCTGATCTCCTACGGCATGGGGGAAAAATCCATTGTGGAGATCGCCGACGCGTTGGCGGCCGGCATTGCGGTGCGGGACATCACTTTTATCCCCGGAACGGTCTATAAGACGAAGGATATCACGGGCATCTATGATGCCATACGGCTTCCCTCCTACGAGGAGATGAAGGCCGAACCGCGCAGATATGCGGACAGCTTCCGGATCCAGTACTGCAATACCGATCCTTTTGCGGGCAAGACGCTGATCGAGGCTTATCCGCACGACGTCTATGTCGTGCAGAACCCGCCTCAGCCGCCGCTGACGACGGAGGAGATGGACGCGGTCTACGACCTGCCCTATATGCGCACCTATCACCCTTCTTATGAAGCGGCAGGCGGCGTGCCGGCCATCTCGGAGATCAAGTTTTCCCTGGTCAGCAACAGGGGATGCTTCGGCGGCTGTAATTTCTGCGCCCTGACGTTCCACCAGGGGCGGACCGTGCAGGTCAGAAGCCACGAATCTATCCTGCGGGAAGCGGAAAGGATGATCCGGGAAAAGGATTTTAAGGGGTATATTCACGATGTAGGCGGACCGACGGCCAACTTCAGACAGCCTTCCTGTGGGAAACAGATGACACAGGGCGTCTGCAAACACAGGCAATGCCTTTTTCCGGAGCCGTGTCCGAATCTGGAGGTGGATCACAGCGACTATCTGGCGCTGTTACGAAAGCTGCGGTCCCTGCCCGGCGTTAAGAAGGTCTTCATCCGCTCGGGCATCCGCTTCGATTATCTGATGGCGGACCGGGACGATACCTTCTTCCGGGAACTGGTGGAGCATCATGTCAGCGGCCAGCTCAAGGTGGCGCCGGAGCATATTTCGGACGCGGTGCTGCGGATGATGGGGAAGCCGCAGAAAGCGGTCTATGAGCGCTTTGTCAGAAAATACGATAAGCTCAACGAACAGCTTGGCCAGAAACAGTTCCTTGTGCCATATCTGATGTCCTCCCATCCCGGGTCCACCCTGCAGGAGGCCATCGAACTGGCAGAATACCTCCGCGACCTGGGCTATATGCCGGAGCAGGTGCAGGATTTCTATCCGACGCCCTCCACGGTGTCTACGGTCATGTATTACACGGGGATCGATCCGAGAGACGGTAAGAAAGTGTATGTCTGCCGCAATCCCCATGAAAAGGCCATGCAGCGGGCGCTGATTCAGTACCGGAATCCGAATAACTATGAGCTGGTGAGAGAAGCGCTGCGCAAGGGAGGTCGGGAAGACCTGATCGGTTTCGACAAGAAGTGTCTGATCCGGCCGCGAAAGACAGAGAACCGGCGCCCGGCCGGGGCCGCTGCGAACGCAAAATACAGGACCGGGAATGCCTCCGGCAAGAGCGACAGCGCGTGTACCGGAGCAGATGCCAGAAACAGCGTAAGAGCCGGAAAGAAGAAGACGATCCGGAATGTACATAAGAAAAAGGAAAAGGGTTGAAAAGGAGACAGAACATGAACGTTGCGATCATTACAGGCGCGTCCTCCGGTATGGGGGCGGAATTTGCGCGGCAGCTGGATAATAGTTTACATAAAACAGATGAAATCTGGCTTCTGGCCCGCAGGCGGGAACCGATGGAGGAACTAGCCCGTTCCCTGCGGCACAAGACACAGATCATTGCCATGGATGTGACACTGGACAGCGCGGTAAAACAGTTTGCCGAAATACTCGCGATCAGCAATCCGAAGATCACGGTGCTTGTCAACTGCGCCGGAATGGGAAAGCATGGCAGCTTTACACAGCAAAGCGATAAGGCCGTGTCGGATATGATGCAGCTTAACATCGTGGCGCTGACCAGGATGACAAAGCTTTGCCTGCCTTATATGCGAAAAGGCAGCAAGATCATACAGCTGGCATCGGGGGCGGCTTTTGTGCCCCAGGCGGCTTTTGCGGTCTATGCCGCTTCGAAAGCCTATGTGTATTCCTTAAGCAGAGCGCTGAACAAGGAACTGGCCGGACGCGGGATCCGCGTGATGGCAGTCTGTCCGGGGCCTGTGAATACGCCGTTTCTCTCCAGGGCTTATGAAGATGAGTCCGCAATAGGCGGCCTGAAAAAGATGGCCATGCTGGAAGCAGAGACGGTGGTCGCCAAGGCCGTCATGGACTGCAGAAAGGGCAGATCCGTCTCGGTCTGCGGTCTGCCGATGAAGGCGCTGTATCTGGCGACGCAGGGCGTACAGAATCTGCTGTATAAGTTTACATAATGTTTATATGTTCGCATGTCGGAACATGCGGAAGCGGAAGAGAATAAAGGAGTTTTAGCGTATGCGAAACAGGGTAATCCCCAAAGGTTCTTACGGATATCTCAAAAATCACAGAGTCGTGGCACTGATCCGGACGGTTCTTTTCTTCGGAGTCAGCATCGGTCTGTATGTCATGGGGTATGTGACGACTAAGAGCAACCGGAATCTTTTGACAATCGTCGCGGTACTTGGCTGTCTTCCGGCCTGTAAGAGCCTGGTGAATCTGATCATCTTTCTGCGGGCGGAGGGCTGCAGTGAAGCGCTGAAAAACAGGGTAAGTTCCTATGAAGGAAGCCTTAAGACCTTCTATGATCTGTATTTTACTTCCTATCAGAAGAATTTTGCCCTCAGCCATATGGTTCTTAAAGGCAATGTGCTCTGTGGCATAACGGAGACGGACAAATGCGACTGTAACGCGGCACAGAAGCATTTAGAACAGATGCTCGCGCAGGAGGGGATCAAAAATATCACGGTTAAGATTTATTCCGACAGGGACAAGTATGTTGACCGACTAAGTCAGATTGTAGATCTGGATACAGAGGAACGCAGAGATCAGGAGCAGATCGTCGCGCTGCTGTACTCTATCTCCTTATAGAGATATGCACGGCGGATTTCATCGGCCGAAATCAAGAATCAGGAACAAGGACAGTGACAGACAATGTTTCAGCAAACGATCACCGAGAGAGAAGCCGGGCAAAGGCTCGACAAATATCTGCACAGGCTTCTTCCGGAAGCCGGGAGCAGCTTTCTATATAAGATGCTGCGCAAGAAGAACATCACCTTAAACGGCAAAAAGGCCGACGGCAGCGAAAAGCTTGCGGTCATGGACAGCGTGTCTATCTTTTTTGCCGAGGAGACACTGGCAAAGTTTATGGGCCAGAGCGTATCGGAATGCGGAGAATATGAACGCGCCTTCGAAAGGCTGAAAGGCATTCAGATCCTGTATGAAGACATCCATGTTCTTCTGGTGGATAAACCGGCGGGAATCCTGTCCCAGAAGGCGGAGAAGAACGATTTTTCCCTGAATGAGTGGCTGATCGGCTATCTGCTCCACACTAAGGCGGTCACGCCCCAGACGCTTACCACATACAAGCCCTCTGTCTGCAACCGCCTGGACCGCAATACGAGCGGCATCGTGCTCTGTGCCAAGTCCCTTCAGGGTGCGCAGATGCTGGGAGAATTGTTAAAGAACAGAACCCTTCATAAATACTATCAGCTCTACGTTAAGGGAACCTTGACAGAAGAGCAGCTGATCGAGGGGTATCTGCAGAAGGATGAGAGGCATAACAGGGTGACCATTACTTCTTCGGGGATGCCGGATTGTTATATTAAGACAAGCTACAGGCCGCTGCGGACGGAACGGGACAAGACTTTGCTGGAGGCGGAGCTCCTTACAGGCAGATCCCATCAGATCAGAGCCCACCTGGCAAGCATCGGACATCCGCTCCTGGGGGATTATAAGTACGGCGACAAGGCGTGGAACGAGCTCTATCGGAAGAAATATCAGGTCAGATCACAGCTTTTACACGCCTGTAAAGTGGTATTTCCTAAGCTGCCGTCTCCCTTTGAAGCGATAAGCGGCAAAACATTTTACGCAAAGATACCGGAGATCTTTGCAGCGGTTTCGGATGTAACGGCTTGACAGAAACGGAGGCGCCGGCATGGCAACATGGAATTCCCGCGGGCTGCGCGGTTCTACATTGGAAGATCTGATCAACAGGACGAACGAGAAGTATCTGGAAAACGGCCTGGCGCTGATCCAGAAGGTGCCGACGCCCATCACGCCCATCAACATCGATAAGGAGAGCCGTCATATCACCCTGGCCTATTTCGATCAGAAAAGTACGGTGGATTACATCGGCGTAGTGCAGGGGATCCCGGTCTGTTTCGATGCCAAGGAGTGCGCGGCGGACACGTTCGCCCTTCAGAACATCCATGAACATCAAGTGAAGTTTATGGGGGAATTTGAGAAGCAGAGAGGGGTTGCCTTTTTCCTGATCTATTATACACACAGGGACAGCTTTTACTATCTGCCGTATGAAATGCTTCGCTTCTTCTGGGACAGAGCAAAGGAAGGCGGCCGCAAGAGCTTCCGTTACGAAGAGCTGAACCCGGCCTACATCCTCCCGAAAAAGCACGGAATCCTGGTGCCGTATCTGGATGCGCTGCAAAGAGATCTGGAAGACCGGTAACAGTTCAGCCCAGGACTTTGCACTTGCTGCAAAGTCCGTGAGAACGCATAAAGGTTGAGAAGAATCCGGCCTCTTTGCCGAAGGCAAACTTGGAATAGGCCGGATTCAGTAACTATGAAGCCGAAGGCTGAATAGTTACGAAGACCGGGAATAAGCAGAGAATTAGAACTTGTGTTCGATTAAAATATATGTTATGATAGGTTCTGATCAACGACATAACAGCAGGAAGGAGGACGCTTACATGGCGAAGGGCAAAAGGGCAGAATCAAGATGCCGCTATCTGGTCCGGGAGATCGCTTTGCAGAAGGGCTGGGATATTCGACATCCACAGAAAGGCGGCGACTTTCTGGAAGAGCAGGAGATCGAAGATTTCTTACCGGATTGCGGCCTTGCAGGGACGAAGCCGGATTTTCTGGTCTGTAAACGGGCAGTTCCGGTCATTACGGTAGAAGCCAAGAACGACAAGAAGAAGATCGATCTTGCCGTGGAAGAGGCGGTCGGATACGCAGACTCCATCAATCAGGCAGGTAAATACAAGATCAGGATAGCAGTAGGCGTCGCCGGAGAAGAAGATCACGGATATGTTTTCAGGACATTTTACTGGAATGACCAGAAATGGCAGGCATTATCTTCCGGAGGGTATGAACTGACAAGTTTTCCGAGTGTTGCCGAGATCGATCGGGCGATCGCCACAAACAACGGGACGACGGAAGTCTCCGTTCCTGCCGTTTCGGATTATATCGAGACGGCGATCGAACTGTCTTCGATCCTTCGCCTGGCTAAGATCGAACCTTCGTTGCGTCCGAAAGTACTGGGTGCGGTGATCACCGCGTTATACTGGGGAGAGATCGATCTGGACACAGGGCGGGAACTTGATTCGATCAACAGCCTGGTAGCGGAGGCAATCTGTTCCACAGACCATTTCGAGGACAAGAAGAAGCGCCAGCTGATCGAGACCCTGCGGCTGACTACGGGAGACTATAACAGACTTTCCGATAAAATAGGAAAGATCGTTTTTCTGCTCAAGAAATTAAATATCAAGTCTATCCTGCAGACGGATACGGATTTTCTGGGGCTGTTGTATGAAGCCTTTATCAGATATGGATATGATAACAATTCGCTGGGCATCGTCTTTACGCCAAGGCATATCACCAGATACTGTGCGGAATTGATCGATGTCACTGCCAAAGATAAAGTGATCGATATCGCCTGCGGTTCGGGCGGATTTCTGGTGGCGTCTTTCGATCGTATGATGCGTACGGCCAGGGAGATGGGCATTCCACCAACGATCGTCAGGGAATCTTTGTACGGGTTTGACACGAATCCGACGGTCTGGGCGCTGGCAGCGTTAAATATGTTTTTCAGAGGCGATGGCAAGAGCCATATTGAAAATGCCAGCTGCTTCGAAGCCGAGAGCAGGAAGGCCGTAAGAGGGCAATTTAGCAAAGCACTGCTCAATCCCCCTTTTTCGCAGGCGGAAGAACCCGAACGGGATTTTATTTCCAATGCCATGGAAGCGCTGCAGACAATGGGCCATCTGGCGGTCGTTGTAAAATCCGGAATTTTTGCGGATGACGACAATGCGATGTGGCGAAACGAATTTACGACCCATCATTCCGTGATCGGAATGATCAGTCTGCCGGGCGACCTGTTTTATCCGACCGCAGTGGATACTACGATCATGATCGCGCAGGCGCACAGGCCCCAACAGCATACCGATCAGGTTTTTATGGCCAAAATATGGAACGACGGTTTCAAAAAATTAAAGGGAAAGCGGGTTGTTACGGACGGTTCTCAAATGGAGGAAGTGCTGGATGCGTTCCGGCAGTTTAAGAAGGGCCATTCACCACGCAGCAGTCTGACGACCCTGGTCAGCGCCGAAACGATCATGAAGAAAGGGGCGGAATTTTCGCCGGAACAGTATTTACCGCAGCCGGATTTTCCGCTTCCCGAACAAATAAGATATCAGGAACATATAACAAGATCGATTCTGACGACCACCGTCTGCATGGAAGAGATCGCCGAGGAAGCGCTTGATGATTTCCCGGCATATGCGCACTTGCCAAAGCTGCCCTATGGAACGGTAAGAAGCGTAGACCAGCTGTTTGATGTATTCGTCGGTCATTCGGTCGGCGAGAGCAATTATCTGACAGGAACCTGCCCGTATGTTTCTTCCGGTGATCCACTCAACAGTATCATCCGACTGGTGAATGACGTGGAAGGAGAAGTCTTTACCGGAGGCGGTATTACAGTGACCTGCTTTGGCCAGGCTTATGTACAGCCGTGGAGATTCATGGCCAGAGGAAACGGCGGGAGCGCAGTGCGCGTTTTACTGCCAAAATATCATATGAGTTACAGAGAAATGGTGTGGTTTGCAGCACAGATCAACATGCAGAGGTGGCGTTTCTTTTACGGAAGAATGGCGATCAAGAAGCGATTGCAGAATCTGAGCCTGAAAGTACCGGACCGGTGTCTGGAAGATGACAAGATGTCGATCGTCGATAAGATCGGCGAACTGTCTGATAAAATGAATGCGCTTATGCAGCAGGGATGCGGCAGAACTGCGCGGTAGAAACGGAGTGGATTATGGGTAAAAGATTAGTACATACGCCGGAAGGCGTGCGGGATATTTACGGCGACGAGAAGGCCGCGAAGAACATCGTGGAGCATCTTCTGCAGGACAAGATCAAAAGCTACGGCTATCAGGACATCCAGACGCCGACTTTTGAGTTTTTTGATGTTTTTTCCAAGGAGGTGGGCACCACGCCGTCCAGGGAACTGTACAAGTTCTTTGACAAGGAAGGCAATACGCTGGTGCTGCGGCCCGACTTTACGCCGTCCATCGCCAGGTGCGCGGCGAAGTATTTTATGGATGAGGATGTGCCGATCCGTTTCTGCTATCGGGGCAACACATTTACCAACACTTCGAACCTGCAGGGCAAATTGAAAGAAGTGACCCAGATGGGTGCGGAACTGATCGGGGATGCATCCGTGCAGGCGGACGCGGAGATGGTGGCGATGATGATCGAAGCCCTGTATCATGCCGGGCTTTCCGATTTCCAGATCAGCATCGGCAACCTGGAATATTTCAAGGGCATCTGTGCGGAGGCCGGACTGGATGAAGAGACGGAACTGGAACTGCGGGAACTGATCTCCGGCAAGAATTATTTCGGCGCCGAAGAACTGCTCTTAGGTATTCATGCCGACCGGAAGGATAAGGAACTGCTCCTAAAGGTCAGTGACTTGTTCGGAACCGTTGAGATTCTGGATGAGGCGAAACAGGCAGCCACGAATAAACGCTCCAGGAATGCCATTGACCGGCTTGAGAAAGTTTATGAGGTGCTGTGTGCATATGGGGTAGAGAAATATGTTTCCTTTGACCTGGGCATGTTAAGTAAGTATAATTATTATACGGGTATTATCTTTAAAGGCTTTACTTACGGGGTCGGGGATGCGATCGTGAAGGGCGGACGCTATGACAATCTGCTGCGCCGTTTTGGTAAGAATGCGCCGGCGATCGGCTTTATGATCGTGGTGGATGACCTGCTTGCGGCGATGAACAGGCAGGGCGCCGCGATTTCCGGCATAGAGCGATGCGCGAAGCTGTATTATACGCCGGCAGATTTTAAAGAGAAGCTGTTGGAAGCCAGACAGATGCGCGCCGCCGGACAGTGTGTGGAGCTTCTGCCGGAGCATTAAGTGCTGCTGTGCGGAAGCATTCTACGACCGGCCATAACGGCTGCCAGGATGATCTGGAGGATAATCGGAGGATAGAGACAGAACGGATGAATGAGAACAGATATTTGACTTTTGCGCTCGGTAAGGGCCGTCTTGCCAATAAGACCATGGAACTGTTAGAAGAGATCGGCATCACCTGTGAGGAGATGAAAGAGAAGGATTCCCGGAAACTGATCTTCGTGAACGAGGAATTGAAGTTTAAGTTTTTCCTGGCAAAAGGCCCCGATGTGCCCACCTATGTAGAATACGGCGCGGCAGATATCGGTGTGGTGGGCAAGGATACGATCCTCGAAGAAGACCGCCGGGTCTATGAAGTGCTTGACCTTGGCTACGGCAAATGCCGGATGTGTGTGTGCGGCCCGCGAAGCGCCGGAGAACTGCTGCAGCATCATGAGATGATCCGGGTGGCGACGAAGTATCCGAATATTGCCAAAGACTACTTCTACAATAAGAAGCATCAGACGGTGGATATCATCAAACTGAACGGCTCCGTGGAGCTGGGACCGATCGTCAGACTGGCGGATGTAATCGTGGATATCGTGGAGACCGGTTCCACCCTGAAAGAAAACGGACTGGAAGTGCTGGAAGAGATCTGTCCGTTGTCCGCGCGCATGATCGTCAATCAGGTCAGTATGCAGATGGAACCGGAGCGGATCAAGAAGCTGATCACGGATATCCGCGGCAGGTTGTCCTGAGATGTTTGCGCGGCAGATTGTCAGAGATTGCGTAATGACTGACCAAGTCAGTTAATGGCCGGACGCTGGGCTTAAGGAGAAGATATCCAATAAAACTGACAGAAGAAAAGAGGAGACAATGAAAACAATAAAACTGACGGAAGAAACCAGAAAGGATCTGCTGGATACTCTGCTGAAACGCAGCCCGGATCATTATTCTGAATATGAGAATGTGGTGGCGGATATCCTGTCGGATGTGCGCACAAACGGCGATCAGGCGGTCTTTGCCTACACGAAGAAGTTTGACAAATGGGAATGTGATGCCGGAGACATCCGCGTCACCGAGGCGGAGATCGAGGATGCTTTCGACAGTACCGAAGAGTCCTTCGTGGAGGTAATGAGGAAATCTGCCGCCAACATCGAAGCTTTTCACAGAAAGCAGCTGCGCAACAGCTGGATTGACACGAAACCGGACGGCAGCCTCCTTGGCCAGCGGATCCTGCCTTTATCCGTATCCGGCGTCTATGTGCCGGGCGGCAAGGCGGCCTATCCCAGCAGCGTATTGATGAATGTGATCCCGGCGAAAGTGGCGGGGGTGCGGCGGATCGTCATGACCACACCGGCGGGCGCGGACGGCAAAGTGAATCCCGGCACCTTAGTGGCGGCAAGGATCGCGGGCGTGGACGAGATCTATAAGGTCGGCGGCGCACAGGCCATCGCGGCCATGGCTTTCGGCACGGAAAGCATCCCGAAGGTGGACAAGATCACGGGCCCGGGCAATATCTTCGTCGCGCTTGCGAAGAAAGCCTGCTTCGGATATGTCAGCATCGATTCCATCGCGGGTCCCAGCGAGATCCTGGTCATTGCGGACGAGACGGCAAATCCCCGCTATGTGGCAGCCGATCTGCTCTCCCAGGCGGAGCATGACGAACTGGCCAGCGCAATCCTGATCACTACGGATGCGAATCTGGCTGCCGAAGTGGAACAGCAGATCGAGTGCTTCTTGCAGGAGCTGTCCCGGGCAGAGATCATCCGCAGATCACTGGACAACTACGGATATATTCTGGTTGCGGATTCCATGACGGAAGCGGTGGATGCGGCCAATGCCATCGCTTCGGAGCACCTGGAGATCCTGACGAAAGATCCTTACGCCGTGATGACAAGGATCGAGAACGCAGGTGCCATTTTCCTGGGCGAGTATTCTTCCGAGCCGCTTGGTGATTACTATGCGGGACCAAACCATATCCTGCCCACAAACGGCACGGCGAAATTCTTTTCTCCGCTGAATGTGGACGATTTCACGAAGAAGACAAGCCTGATCTCCTATTCGAGGGAGGCGCTTTTACAGGCCCACCAGGATATCGAGCTTTTTGCAAAGAAGGAGGGGCTGACCGCCCACGCCAATTCGATCCGGGTACGGTTTGAGTAGAAGAGTTCTGCATAAAATAAAAACAAAGAGGACGTAAAGCAATGTCTTACAAGAGATTTATTCCCTGTATCTACTTATATAAAGGCAACGCCATAAAAGGGTTTCGGGACAACACGATCATCGATACGAATCCGGCGGCGCTCGGGAAATTTTACAGTGACAATAACGCGGACGAACTGATCGTCTATGATATGTCGGAAGGCGATGCAGAGCATGAGGAAGCATTGGACATCATCAAGACGATCTGCAATGAGACGGAGATTCCCGTGATCGGCGCCGGCAACGTGAAGCGCATGGAGGATATCAAGAAGCTGCTCTATGCAGGCTGCAAGAAGGCGGCGCTGAATTATTCAAAGCCGGGCAATGTGGAGATCACGGAAGAGGTTTCCCTGAAATTCGGCAAGGACAAGATCGTGGCCTGTGTAACGGAAGCCGATACCATCACCCGCAATGAAGAATTGCTGGAGGCATACGTATCGGAACTGATCCTGGTACGGGAGAAGGAACTGAAGGAT
This sequence comes from uncultured Lachnospiraceae bacterium, assembly GCA_947564645.1. Classification (GTDB taxonomy): domain Bacteria; phylum Bacillota; class Clostridia; order Lachnospirales; family Lachnospiraceae; genus UBA3282. Next base: position 39,875 of record CANOCU010000019.1, on the reverse strand, counting down.
GTGATCGCCCTGTCCAGGTTTCCGGTCATCGTCTCCATACCGGAGGTATCCCTCGACAAGCTGCTTGAATTGCTGGAGAAGGACAATATCTGCGGTATCTCAGGACATGCGATCAATGAGAATGCCAAGGAACTGCTGGCGATCAAGGCCCTCTGCCAGAGCAACGGCATTGCGGTCAATACGTTTGATGCGGCGGTCAGATGGGAGGAATTTAAGTTAAATTCCGACGGCCATGTGCCGGTGATCGTGCAGGACTATAAGACGGACGAAGTACTGATGATGGCTTACATGAACGAGGAGGCTTACCGTACCACGATCAAGACCGGCAGGATGACCTATTACAGCAGGAGCCGGCAGGAGTTATGGATCAAGGGCGAGACGAGCGGGCATTATCAGTATGTGAAATCCCTGACGGCGGACTGCGACATGGATACCATCCTTGCCAGAGTCTCCCAGATCGGCGCCGCCTGTCATACCGGCGCACATTCCTGTTTCTTTAACGAGATTATGGGCAAAGAATATAATGCTTCCAATCCCCTGCGGGTATTCGAGCAGGTGTTCGACGTGATCAAGGACAGGAAAGAGCATCCGAAGGAAGGCTCCTACACAAATTACTTATTTGACAAGGGCCTCGATAAGATCCTGAAAAAGCTGGGGGAGGAGGCGACGGAGATCGTGATCGCCGCCAAGAATCCCAATGCCAACGAGGTAAAATACGAGATTTCCGATTTCCTGTATCATATGATGGTGCTGATGGCGGAGAAAAATATTACCTGGGAGGAGATCACGACGGAGCTGGCGCAGCGGTAAATCCCTGTTCCGGCTTCCCGGTTACAGGATCTATCACATTCTTACTTCTTTTTTTCCTGTGGGAATCATAGAATGTACCAACAGATGTACAGGATAGGCAGAAGAGAATGGATCACAAAGTTCCTTTGGAAAAGAAAATGCAGCTGGCGCAGTATATCCGGGAAGAAAACCTGGGAAACCGTATGAAGATCAGACAGCGGGAGAGGATCTTGTACGGAACGGATACGCAGCTGCCGCTTTTTGATAAGAACAGGCTGCAGCAGACGGCGTCACCCTACGATAATACTCCCCGGCAGCCGGAACAGGAAGGGGCAGTGCCGCTGTTTTCCACCGGTACCTTCCGCTACCGGATGATCCTGGCGGTCCTTTTGTTCGTGGGCTTTCTGCTTTGCGATACGAGAGACGGCAGGATCGGCGATCTTACGACGAACGAAGTGCATGATATGATCGTGGCGGACACGTTTCATCTGTACGACGGAGACGGTAACGAGACCATGGAGGGGCTGGCGGCATTGTTCGAACTGGATTGATTGAGAGGAAACGAGTGAGAAGAATGCCCAGAAAACGGATATTCTCTGCACAGATTTGTGTCGCTGTGAAGCAGCGACATGGAGGTTTGTGTCAGGCTGAGAAAGGAGCATGGTTATTAACATGAGAAAGACGGCGCTGAGCGAAGAGATACTGCTGCAGGTTGAGAAACCGGCCCGATATATCGGCAACGAAGTCAACAGTGTGGTAAAGAACCGGGAAGACGTGGCGGTCCGTTTCGCCATGTGCTTTCCGGATGTGTATGAGATCGGTATGTCACATTTGGGCATCCAGATTCTTTACAGTATGTTCAATTCCTGGGAGGACGTGTGGTGTGAGCGGGTCTATTCGCCGTGGGTGGACTTAGACCGGATCATGAGACAGCAGAATATTCCGCTCTTTGGGCTGGAATCCCAGGAACCGGTGAAAGATATGGATTTCCTGGGTATCACTTTACAGTATGAGATGTGCTATACCAATATCCTGCAGATTCTGGATCTGGCACAGATTCCGTTTCTGGCAACGGAGCGGGGCGAGGACATGCCCATCGTGATCGGCGGCGGTCCCTGTACGTATAATCCGGAGCCGATCGCGGATTTCTTTGACCTTTTCTACATCGGCGAGGGCGAGACACAGTACCGCAGGCTTTTAGACTGGTATGTGGAGAACCGGACGCAGGGCGGGACGAGACAGGACTTCCTGCGGGGAGCCGCGCAGATCCCGGGTATCTATGTCCCGCAGTTTTATGAGGAAATGTATTATGAGGACGGCACCGTAAAGGAACGCCGCAAGCGGTACGAAGAACTGCCGGACACGATCCGCAAGGAGATCGTGACGGACGTATCGGATACGTATTATCCCTTAAAGCCCGTGGTTCCTTTTATTAAGGTAACGCAGGACAGAGTCGTGCTGGAGATCCAGAGAGGCTGTATCCGGGGATGTCGTTTCTGTCAGGCGGGTCAGATCTACCGGCCGGTACGGGAACGGGACGCGGACGTGCTCAAGCGGTACGCCGTGGAGATGCTGCAGAGCACGGGCCATGAAGAGATCTCCTTAAGTTCTTTAAGTTCCAGCGACTATTCCCAGCTGAATGAATTGTTGGAGTTTCTGATCGAAGCGTGCGGCCGGAAGCACGTCAATATATCCCTGCCTTCCCTGCGGATCGATGCCTTTTCCCTGGATGTGATGAGCAAGGTGCAGGATGTGAAGAAGAGCAGTCTGACCTTCGCGCCGGAGGCAGGCAGCCAGAGACTGCGGGATGTGATCAATAAGGGATTGACCGAGGAAGTCATTCTGAAAGGAGCGGCGCTCGCCTTTGAGGGCGGCTGGACGCGGGTCAAGCTGTACTTTATGCTGGGACTGCCTACCGAGACGGAAGAGGATATCTGGGGAATCGGAGAACTTTCCAATAAGATCGCGGCCACCTTTTTTGAGACGGTGCCGAAGGACAAGCGTGTGAACGGCAAGGTGCAGATCGTGACCAGCACCTCCTTCTTCATTCCGAAGCCGTTTACGCCCTTTCAGTGGGCATCCATGTGTACCAAAGAGGAATTTCTGGAGAAGGCCTATCAGACGAAAAAGGGGATCATGGAGCAGTTAAACCAGAAGAGCATCAAGTATAACTGGCATGAGGCCGACGTAAGTGTCCTGGAAGGCGTATTCGCCCGCGGTGACCGCAGAGTGGCGCCGGTGATCCTGGAGGCTTACAGACGCGGCTGCCTGTTTGATTCCTGGAGCGAATACTATAAGAATGATGTATGGCTTAAGTGTTTCGAGGACTGCGGTGTGGACATTGGTTTCTATACGACGAGAGAACGGTCAGACGACGAGAGATTCCCCTGGGATTTCATAGACTGCGGCGTAACCAGGCAGTTTCTCCTGCGGGAATGGAAGAAGGCGCAGGAAGGGATCGTGTCGCCCAACTGCCAGACGCAGTGTCAGGGCTGCGGAGCCGGGACTTTCCAGTGCGGCATCTGTCCGACGGCTTCCTGAGGCATATACGGAAGCTTTCGTGAAGTTCCCGAAAAGCTTTCGCAAAACCGGAAGCACAATCAGCACAATGATAAGCTTACTCTAGTGAAAGGTTCTTTCTGCATGAAGATCAGAATTAAATTTTCCAAATATGGAATCATGAAATATATCGGGCATCTGGACATGATGCGGTTTTTCCAGAAAGCGATCCGGCGCGCCGGGATCGACGTGAAATATTCGGAGGGGTTCAGTCCCCATCAGATCATGTCCTTTGCGGCGCCGCTCGGGGTCGGCATGGAAAGCCGCGGGGAATATATGGATATCGAGGTGCTTTCCATGACAAGCACCCAGGATATGAAGGCGGCGCTTGACCAGGCGATGGTGGAAGGGGTGGAAATCCTCTCCGTAACCGTACTGCCCGACAATGCGAAAAATGCCATGGCCAGCGTAGCGGCGGCTTCTTATCTTCTGCAAAAGAAGGAAAGCGACTATCCGGTGGACGATCTGTCCGGGAAACTGCAGGCATTTCTTTCGCAGGAGACGATTCCCTACGCGAAGGAGACGAAGAAAGGTGTGGTGGAACTGGATCTGAAGGAGGGCATTTATGAACTGGCATCAGACGGCCCTGATGCCGTCCGTATGACGGTAAACGCAAGCAGCAGCGGCAACATAAAGCCCGGTATGGTCATGGACGCATTTTGTTCCTTCGCCGATGTGGAAATTCCGGCCGGTTCTTATCAGATCATAAAACTGGAAACCTACACGGACCTGGCCGGCGAATTTGTTCCCTTGGACGCCGTCTGACCAAGATTAATATCGCTCCGGTTGATTTTTTTAAGAATACTATTGACATTCCACCTTGTGTAAGCCTTATGCTGATAGTGTCAGGCGAAGGAAATGCCGAAGATGATCATGCATAAGCCGGAAGGAATGCCGGACAGGATGGAATGTGTGCGGGAGGCAGACGCGATGAAGATCAACGAAGTGGAACAGCGGGCGGGCATCACCAAGAGAAATATACGCTTCTATGAACAGCAGGGGCTCCTGTCCCCGAAGCGCAACGGTGAGAACGGTTACCGCGACTACACAGAGGAAGAAGTCAACGAGTTAAAGAAGATCAAACTGCTTCGCAAGCTTTCCCTGCCGATCGAGGAGATCCGTAAGATCCAGAACGGGGAACTTGTTCTGGAAGATGCGCTGATGCGCCAGGTCATTGTTCTGGAGCGGGAGAAGACGGACCTGGAGGCAACGATAAGACTGTGCCGCAGCCTCGGTGAGGAACGCTGCCAGTATCTTACCCTTTCGCCGGAACATTATTTGGAAAGGATGGTAGAAATGGAAAAAGAGGGAACAAGATTTTCAAATGTGGATAAACAGGATGTGATCCGCAGGAAACGCGGTTCCATCATTGCGGCGGTCGTTTTTATCCTCATCATGGTATACCTGATCATGGTTTTCATCTGGGGATTCCTGGAGGATCCGATCCCGCTGTGGATGTTATGCGGTTTTATTTTGATCCCGGCAGTGTTTATCCTGGGCGTGATCATATCGCTTATCCAGCGAATAAAAGAAATTGAAGGAGGAGAAGAAGATGTTGCTCGTAAATACTGATTATATTTCAGGAAAGGAACTGGAGACCCTGGGGATCGTGAAGGGTAATATTGTGCAGACGAAGAATTTCGGCAAGGACTTTATGGCCGGCATAAAGACTCTGGTGGGCGGTGAGATCATACAGTATACGGAGATGCTCAACCAGGCGAGGCAGATTGCCGTGAAACGTATGGTGGATGAAGCCCAGGCGATGGGTGCGGACGCCATTGTCAATGTCCGCTATGCCTCCGCTTCCGTGATGCAGGGCGCGGCGGAAGTGATCGCCTACGGAACTGCCGTAAAGTATAAGTAATCATTGAACAGGCCCTGTGCCTGTCAGAGTATCGGTAACTTTCATGCGTAAAACGGTATGGCCGAATGCAGAGCATACCGTTTTTTCGTATAATAGTATTTTTTTCATAATTGACTGGACTTAGAGATCCGGCTGTGATATACTGATTGCATCAACAGAAGAACGTCAATCAACAGTCATAAAAAAGGTGGTGAAAATATGACAGGCAATGAATTACTGCTTTCAATATCGAATATGATGGATTACAAACTGGAGCCTGTCAATCGCAATATCCAGAGAATCAAGGACGATATTACAGACATCAAGACCCGCGTTAAGAAAATTGAGTTAACGCAGGAAACACAGATCCTGCCCCGCTTGAATACCATAGAGGCATGTTATATAATCAACATTCGAGCGATACAAGGACAGTGTCGAAACATATGATTCCATGAAGCAGGATATCTCCGTTATGAAAAAGGTGCTGGCGGAGCACAGCGAAAAGCTGCAAAAATTAGCATAGCAGGGATTAAGACTGCTTCCGGTACTGCATCGGCGTCATTCCGGTGGCTTTCCGGAAAGCCTGTGAGAAATAGGACTGTGACGAAAAGCCCAGCAAGTCGGAAATCTGCGCGACGGAATAAGAAGTGGATTCCAACAGGGATTTTCCTTCCTGGATCCGTTTCTGCAGCAGATAGTTGATGGGAGAGAGACCCACATATTTTGTAAAAGTGTGCGCCAGGTAATATTTATTCATATGCGTGAGGGCCGCCAACGTATCAAGCGTGATCGCTTCCGAATAGTTTGCATCCAGATAGTTCTTAATCTGAGTGCATTCTCTGCTTAAGAGGCGGCTGTTATCCGGCACCACGGAAAGGCCGCCGCTTCGCAGCATACAGATCAGCAATACTTCCAGAAGATTCTGGCAGACTGTCTCGTAGTCTTCTTCCTGCCTGGTGATCTCTTCCAGCATGATATTCAGATACGCATAGACGTTGGTCTGTGACACATTGTACTTACAGACCGTTCCGGGCGCTGTCTGCAGGGAGACGCCGGATCTTGCCGCGGCTATCTTTTCAAAAGAAAAAGACAACCCCTCTATGCCCAGCACGATATAATCCAGAGGCTCGCCGGGCAGGGATTTCTCGGTGTGCTGTACGTGAGGGTTAATGATGACCATATCATTTCTTTTGACAGAAAACTCGGAGCCTTCCGCAAGAAATGCCCCCTGCCCGTTTACCACATAAAAAAGTTCGCTGAAAGGGTGGGAGTGCAGGATACTCTGCCAGTCGCCTTCATATTTGGAGGTGGAGACATAGAGTAACCTGGCCTTGCCGAAAGCGGACGGTTTTTCAGTTTCGATACGGTGTCTTGTATTTCCCATAGTATGGCTTTCTTCCTGATAATTTACTCTTTGGCTTTTTCCAACGGCTTAGTTTTTGACTTTCCTCTTAACAGTTTCGTTTTTGACGTTCCAAACAAGACAGATCTTTACAGATACACGGTATCGTTGCATTGCATGTCTTTTGTCCGCCGGAAAGGTTGTCTGTTTGCTGCAACCATAGCATATTTTAGATATTTTGTCCAGCAAGATATCTAAAAAATCTGGCAACAATGCGATAGAATCTATAGCCTGGATTCTCTATACTGAATATATAAGGCAAACAGGACATGAGAAGGTATAGTATGTGTTTGTGTCTGTGCGCTGCTTGGCACAAACCCGCTATGACAGAAAGCGGCGCAGAAATGAGGGAGAGAATGCAAATGACTGAGATGACCGGCAGACTGACACTGCCCACAGACGTGGACATGGTCGAAGAGACGATACGCTTGAAGAATGAATTGGGGGCGGACGCCCTGCGGGACTGCGACGGCACTACCATGCCGGAGGCGCTCCTCAGCCAGGACGCCAAGATCTACGCCACCTATTACACCACCCGGAAAGACAATGACTGGGCGATGCAGAATCCGGAGGAAGTACAGCAGGAATATCTGATCAGCGACCGCCTGACGGCAAGAGGAAACGAGCTCCGTATCGAACTGATGAAAGGGTTCCATACCCAGCAGCTTAAGGTGAACACCATCGATTCTCCGAAGCGCTGGTGGGAAGTCATCGACCGTACGACGGGGGAAGTGGTACCTGTAGACCGCTGGGAGTACGATGAGGCTGCAGGGGAAGTGGTGATCGAGTCGATCCCTTATCATCAGTATACGGTCAGCTTCCTGGCGTTCTTAATCTGGGATCCGGTGCATATGTACAATTTTATTACCAATGACTGGAAGGATGCGCCTCATCAGCTGACTTATGATGTGAGGCAGCCCAAGACCCAGGCTTATGTGAAAGAGAAGCTTAAGAAATGGTGTGAAGACAACCCGCATGTGGACGTGGTGCGCTTCACCACCTTTTTCCATCAGTTTACCCTGACCTTCGACGATCAGAAGCGGGAGAAATTCGTGGAGTGGTTCGGCTACAGCGCCAGTGTCAGCCCTTATATCCTGGAGCAGTTTGAGAAATGGGCCGGCTACAAATTCCGTCCGGAATTCATCGTAGACCAGGGCTATCACAATTCCATTTTCCGCGTGCCGTCAAAGGAGTTCAGGGACTTTATCGAATTCCAGCAGATCGAGGTATCGAAGCTGGCAAAGGAACTGGTAGATATTGTGCACAGCTACGGCAAGGAAGCCATGATGTTTCTGGGAGACCACTGGATCGGTACGGAGCCCTTCGGCAAATACTTCGCGAATATCGGACTGGATGCGGTGGTCGGTTCCGTGGGCGACGGTGTGACGCTGCGGATGATCTCCGATATCAAGGGCGTAAAGTATACGGAAGGACGTCTGCTTCCTTATTTCTTCCCGGATGTCTTTACCGAAGGCGGCGACCCCATCGGCGAAGCCCAGGACAACTGGATGAAGGCCAGAAGAGCCATATTGCGCTCCCCTCTGGACCGGATCGGATACGGCGGTTATCTGAAGCTTGCGGCTAACTGGCCGGGATTTATCGACCAAATCAGTCAAGTTGTCGGCGAGTTCAGGCAGATCCATGAGAACATGCAGGGAACACAGGCTTACAAGACTCCCTTTAAAGTGGGTATCCTGAACTGCTGGGGCAATCTGAGAAGGTGGATGGCCAATCAGGTACACCACGCTCTGTGGTACCGTGAGATCTATTCTTATGTGGGTGTGATCGAGTGCCTGAGCGGTATGCCCATCGATGTGGAGTTTATCACTTTTGACCAGATCAGGGAAGGCATCGATCCGGAGATCAGGGTGATCATCAATGCGGGAGACGCCTACACTTCCTGGAGCGGCGCGGAAAACTGGAAGGATGAGCAGGTGGTGTGCGCCATCCGCAGATTCGTGGATGAAGGCGGCGGTTTTATCGGTGTGGGCGAACCAAGCGCCTGCCAGTACCAGGGGCGGTATTTCCAGTTGAGCGACGTGCTGGGCGTGGACAGGGAACTGGGTTTTTCCATGAGTACGGACAAGTACAATGAACTGAATCCCGAGCATTTTATCCTGGAGGATACGCCGGGCGAGATCGACTTCGGAGAGGGCAAGAGCCGGATCTATGCCCAGGGTGAGCATTATCAGATCCTGAATATGGACGGCAAATACAGCCGTCTGGTAGTCAACGAATATGGAAAGGGACGCAGCGTCTACTTTACCGGACTGCCTTATTCCCCGCAGAACTGCCGGATCCTGCTTCGCGCCATCTACTACGCGGCCCATCAGGAAGAGGAGATGAAGAAGTACTATGTCACAAATATGGACACCGAACTGGCTGTCTTCGAGAAGACCGGCAGGATCGCGGTGATCAATAATTCCAAGGAGCCGAAGCAGACCGACCTGTATGTACATGGCAGACTGCAGGAGAAGCTTGACCTAAAGCCCATGGAAATGCGGTGGGTGGACATCAAGTCGCCTGAATTGTGATTAACGATAGGAAACCATCCGTTATTTCCAAATGTCGTCATTTATAATAATTAGGTGTAGATTTTCTACTAAAAACTTGGTAAAATATAACATAGATTGGATGGGTCGCGGAATAAGTGAATGCAGACTGCAAAAGACCTGCCAAGGAAAAGGAGGAATTTTTATGCAGAGTAAAGCTGAAAAAATCAGATCGAAGGATCATCCTGACGTTGCCCTCAAGGTAATTCCGGGACATTTTGTGACACCGAATTCCCACGTAAATTATTATCTGGATATGACCACCTTGAAGTGCAGGCTCAGCGAAGCATCCGCGGCTGCCAAGGCTCTCAGCGGACAGATCTCGGCGACGACGGTCGTAGATACGATCGTGTGTCTGGACGGCTGCGAGACGATCGGCGCATTTTTGGCAGAGGATCTGACCAGGGCGGGTATCTATTCCATGAATTCCCACAATACGATCTATATCGTGACGCCGGAATATGTGAACTCCGGGCATCTTGTTGTCAGAGAGAATATGGTTCCCATGATCCGGGACAAGAACATACTCCTGCTTCTGGCATCCGCGACGACAGGCCAGACTATCGTGAAGGCAGTGCAGGCGCTCAAATATTACGGGGCGAAGTTCAGCGGCATCAGCGCCATCTTCAGCGCGGCCAACAGCGTGCTCGGTATGCCGATCCACTCCCTGTTCACCACGGCGGATATTCCGGAATATAAGACCTACAGTCCGGAAGGCTGTTCCATGTGCAGAGACGGGAAGAAGATCGATGCCTTTGCGAATGCGTACGGGTATTCTATCGTAGACTGATCCTGGCTTTTGCGAAGCAGGAACATGACGATCGGGAAAAGAGAGTAAATGTCAGTGCTGCGTTTACTCTCTTATTTGTGTCTGTGCCGGCTTTGGCACAAGCGGTCCCACGACTCATTGCTCACGGGAATAAAGTAACATTTCATTGTATAAAGCAGGGAGTGAAACAGTTCAATATGTCGGATAAAGGTAAGATTCTGATCCTGAAATTACATGACAGGCTTCTCTCCATGTTGATTCAGGATAACCGCATCAAGTCAATAGAGGTGCAGAAACCGGCTGACCATGCGGTAGGCAATATTTATATCGGCCGGGTACAGAATGTCTCGGAAAATATCGGGGCAGCATTTGTAAATCTGGGGCAGAACTATCTTACCTTTCTGCCGTTTTCGGAGACCAGGAATGCCATCGTGACAAACCGTGCCTTTGACGGCAGACTGAAAGCGGAGGATGAGATCCTGGTGCAGATCGTCAAGGAACCGATGAAGACCAAGCAGGCGGGCGTGACAGCCAATCTGTCCCTGTCAGGCAATTATGTGGTGGTAAAGGCCAACGGCGGTAAGAAAGCGCCCATCCAGGTGTCTTCCAAGCTGAACCGGAAGCAGAAGAACCGGTTTACGACGCTGGAACAGCTGCAGGAGATCGGACAAAGCTGTCAGATCGTCGTCCGCACCAATGCCGGCGGATTAGAGGATGAGACGCCTCTGATCGAGGAAGCAGCCAAACTGGCCGGGGAACTGTCCCGTGTCACGCAGATCGCAGACAAGCGGACCTGTTACAGCTGCCTGCATACGGCAGCGCCGGATTATCTCCGTTTTATCCAGAACGCCTATACCCTGGAGTATGATGAGATCGTGACCGATCTGCCGGAAGTATACCACATGCTGCAGGAGGAACTGCCTGAGATGTCCCTGTCCGTTCCGGTACGGCTTTATGAGGATGCTCTGCTGCCGCTATATAAGCTGTACGCAGTGGAAGCCCGCCTGCAGGAACTTCTGGATAAAAAGGTGTGGTTAAAATCCGGCGGCTATCTGGTCATAGAGCCTACGGAGGCGCTTATCTCTATCGATGTCAATACCGGTAAGTGCGAACGGGGTCTTAATATAGAAGAGACGGCCTGGAAGATCAACCTGGAAGCGGCCTGGATGATCGCCCTGCAGCTGCGGGCGCGCAATCTCTCCGGTATGATCCTGGTCGATTTCATCAATATGAAAGACAGGGAAAGAGAGCAGCAGTTGATAGAACACATGCGCAGTCTGCTGCGCAAAGACAGTATTCCTGCCGATGTGGTGGATATGACAGGGCTGGGACTGATGGAGATCACGCGTAAGAAGGTGAAACCCAGCCTTGCAGAGCAGATGCGGTGAACAGAGAACAGAAAGGTGAGAGTATTCTATGGAACTTCTGAAACTGGAAAAGATAAAAGACGGAAAATATCTGAAGAACTACGAACTGACCTACCGGAACAAAGTCGGCAAAGAGAAGAAATATGAGATTGTCAGCCGCAGCGAGATTGCCGGGCCCGAGGCCATCGGCGGGCGGGTCAGCGGCGTTTCCATCGTGGCTTACCATGAAGACAAGATGCTGCTTCTTCGGGAATTTCGCATGGGCGTGAACCGCTTCGTATACAATCTGTGCGCCGGTATGCTGGAAGAGGGCGAATCGCTGGAAGAGTGCATACAGAGGGAACTGTACGAGGAGACCGGATTGTCCGTGGGAAAGATCCGGGCCATCCTGCCGCCGTCCTTTGCGGCAGTGGCCTTTTCCGATGTCAAGACGCAGATCGCTTTTGTGGAGGTGGACGGCGTTTTTGAAGACCATACTTCCGAGAACGAGCAGATCACGGCAGGCTTCTACACGAAAGAACAGGTGCGGGAACTGCTGGAGACCGAGGAATTCAGCTCCAGGGCGCAGATCGCGGCATATTTTTTTACCCTATCATGAACATTCTGCAGTCAGACATGACCCGGGAGGCGCAAGTTTCGTTTCCGGGCAATTCCGGGGAAACAGTTCCAATGAAAATATAGGAAACGTCATAATCGTGTAAGGGGTATCAATAAATGAAAATTGCAATGGGACAGATGCCGGTACTTTACGGACGCATCGAAGAGAATATGACAAAAGCAGGGGAGATGATCAATCAGGCAGCCGCAGAAGGATGTCAACTCATTGTTCTGCCGGAATGTCTGGATCTTGGCTGGGCTAACGGACAGGATCTGCATCTGGCGGAACCGCTGCCGGGCAAACTGTCTGACAGATTATGTCAGGAAGCGCGCAGCCATCATATATGGATCGTTGCCGGCCTGACGAAACGGGAAGCAGATAAGTACTATAATGCGTCAGTTCTTATTTCCGATCAGGGACAGATCAAAGGCAGCCACAGAAAGATCAGCCTGGTTTCCGGTGTTGAGACGATGTATACGCCGGGTACAAAGCTGGAAGTCTTCGAGACGCCCTGGGGAAAGGCAGGCCTGACCATTTGCGCGGATAATCTCTCCGAGACGTTGTGTTTTGGAAAGAGCCTGGCCAAAATGGGCGCTCAGTGGATCCTTTCACCGAGTGCCTGGGCAGTATCCGATGAACGTTACGGAAAACCATATGGAGAAGAGTGGCTGCGCCCCTATACGGAGCTGTCAGAGAAGTACGGCGTAAACGTGATCGGCGTCAGCAATACAGGCTGCATCGAAGACGGGCCATGGAAAGGGTATCGATGTATCGGCAATTCGATTGCCGTGACAGACCGCGGAACGGTCCGGAAGGTACTGCGCTATGGAGAGACCGGCCAGGAACTGGGAATTCTTTGTATAGAAACAGTCTGAAGACTATTTTACAGGGAAGGTGTACTGATGGGCAAAGACATTCTTTTTAAAACAGAAGCGTTTGTTTTTTCATACCGGGTCGGCGGCCTGCTTATCAAAGACGACAAAATTCTGCTGCAAAAACCCAAGGGGGATGATTTCTCCATTATCGGAGGGCATGTGTCCTGCTTTGAGACCACCGCCGAAACACTGAAAAGAGAGTTTGAGGAAGAAATCCACGCAAAGATTGAGATAGACCGTTTATTGGCCGTCGGGGAAATCTTTTTCTCCTGGGGACAAAAGCCATGTCATCAAATTTGTATGTACTATAAAGTTCACTTGCTAAATGATCATGAGATACCGTTGGACGGCTCTTTTTGTGGGTATGATGATCTGGACAATAAAAGAATCGAGCTGGATTATTGTTGGGTTCCGTTAGAGCGATTAAGGAATGGATTGAAGGTGTATCCCCTGGAACTGATACCACATATTCTGAATGATAAAAACGAGATCGTACATTTTGTTTCCAGGAATCTTCCATGATTCAAATTCTGATCTGCAGATACTATAAGGTATCTGGATCCCGGAAGATTCCTGTCAGGAGAATAGAAAATGCAAACAATTGAGGTTGTTTATTCACCACTTTGCGAAGCCACCGGCGCAATGATCGGGAAACTCAGGCATGGCTTGAAGGAACGGATGTTCGGATCAAGATATATCCATTTGATCGTTGCCCGCAAAGGCTGAAAAGTAAATTCCAAAAAAGCGAAAACTGTTTTATTGATATTTTCTATTGTGAAAACAGGATTGATGCCGTGCCGTTACATCGTGACAGGATCTACGCGGTCCTTGGCATTCGGCGAGCGATAGCGCAGGAAGATGATGAAAATACAATGCCTGTTCTTGCGATGACAAGTCGTCAGTTAATGAACGCATTCCACGCAGAGCAAATCTCTTTCTATCCGATCAGACCGGATAATTACACGGAGGAGATGTCGATGTGCCTGTGTAATTATCCATTTGGAAATCCTCCAAGACAATTTCATCAGGAATGCATGACAATAAAATCACAAGTATTCTCTGAGGTCTGGGCGCTGGAAGATATCGCAGGAATCTATGCGAAATACAATGGAAATGTGATTGGATTACTGGAAGTAATGCCTCGGGAAATTTTGAAAAAATATGGCTATATGACCGGTACAACAGGAAAGGACAGCGCATATCTGTCGATCGGCTGTTACGAAATAGGCTATGGCATTCCCAGAGTCGAAATGATCGATCTGCTGATGCAGCAGCTGATAGCAGTGTTTCCTCTGTTCCACCGCAGGCAGATAGAAGGCATCGGCATTTATGAATGGAACGATGGTTTTAATCCATATTGGGTTTATGAAAAATATGGGTTTCAGGAAAAGGAGCGATTATCGGAAAATACAGTTGTGATGTCCAAATCAGTAAACAGTGCATTATAATGTTCTGCCGCGTGTAGAATGAACAGATTTCCCCAAATTTACTTGACTGTAAACCCTGTTTATACTGTATCTTTTTTGTATAAGGACGCCTCACCACGTAGAAAACATGAATTTTCAAGCATGAATTTTCAAAGAGGCGCACTTTGACGCATTGGAAAATTTACAGAAAGAGACGGTATATGTTATGACGATCAAAGAAATGGAAGACAAAACGGGACTGGCGCGGTCTAACATACGTTTTTATGAGAAGGAGGGTCTGATCTCGCCCACAAGGAATGAGAAGAACGGCTACCGGGAATATTCAAAGACGGATCTGGAAAACATCAAGAAGATCGCCTGGCTGCGGACACTGGGGATCTCCATCGAGGAAATCCGCAATATCATGGGTGGAAAAACGGCGCTTTCAGCGGTACTCAGGAAACAGAGCGGGGCGCTGGAGGGGCAGATCGTGGAACTGCAACAGGCAAAAATCATATGCGACAGGATGCTTGCCGAGAAAACATTGTGCTATGAGAATCTGCAGGTGGAACAGTTTATACCAAAACTGCAGGACTACTGGAACAAGAAAGAGAACAGGCAGGTTCTGCGATTGGATTCTGTCAGCTTCCTGTATCTGTGGGGCAGTTCTCTCACCTGGTCGGTGATTCTGATAGTATGTCTGTTGATCGGCGGCTTGTTTTATCCGAAGCTGCCGCCGCAGATTCCTGTGCAGTGGAGCGAGGGCGTTGTTACTTCTCTCGTCGATAAGAAATTTATCTTTGTCTTTCCCGGGGCATGTATTCTCATCCGCTGTCTGCTGCAGCCATGGATCTACATGAAATTGCAGATGTACGACCATTACGGTGAGGTCATCACGGAATATCTGACAAACTACCTGTGTTTCGTGGTATTGTCCATAGAAGTCTTCTCCATCCTGTATCTGTACGGCGTAGTAAAAAGTATTGTCGCGGTGCTGTTCGTAGATACGGCTGTTCTGATTGGTCTGCTGCTTATAGGCCTTATCAGAAAAGAGATGCAAAGCAACAATTCCGGCAATACCAGACGCTAAAAATCCCTTGACAAGTCGCTTGGAGGATGCCTATCCTTAGTTATAGTAAACGGCATAACAAATTTCTGTGTCTGGCTCCTGCCAAAGTCATATACAGAAGCTTTGGCAGGGACGAAGGCGAAATTTCCAATGTCGTTAACTATAACTATAAGTGAGAAAGGGAGAAGACAAATGAAACATGACAGCAGGTGTGAAGGCAGCAAGGATCGGAAGTGCAACAGAAGAAAGAAAGGAACATTAATGCTGGCACTGACAGCGATTTGGATCGTGCTTGTTCTGTCAGGATGCGCAGGTGGTAAAGACAACGGTGACAGCCGAAGCGCCGCAGAGGACGGAACTGAAGGGGAATCCGCAGGAGACGCTGCAGGCGGCGGGCAATCGATCAACGATGAAAGAAGCAACGAGCATTCTTTGGACGATATAGATGTGGATGCACAGGATCTGACAGAGGCAGATAAGCCGGAAACGGCAACGGATGTCGCCGATGGAAACACGGCCGTCGCAGCTGACACCCAGCCGGAAAGCACAGAAAAGCAGGGCACGTCAGCAAACACAGGCAGCCTATATGAGCAATATTTGAAAAATGAGATTGCGGCTACGGTAACTATGAACGATCCGACAGCCGAATACCGCGTGCCTCCGCTAGAAGAGGGAAGCTCCTATACTTTCGAGCAGCTGGGTCAGAAGATAGCGGCATATTTTCTGGATCCGGAGTATAGGGATAAGACTTCCTATGACCAGGTGCAGTATGCCTATGTGAACAGTCCGGACAGTACAGGCGCGGAGAAATTACTCGTCAAGTTCATCGGCCTCGATATCTATTCCCCGGACGACGACAGTTATGCGGTGATTGTTGTCAGCGAAGAGAACGGGCAGTTATCTATAACCGCCGAGTACGAGTGCTGGGCCAGGAGCGCAACTACGATCTACAACAATGGAATGTTATTTGATTATGGTTCCGGCGGCGCAGGAGACCACTACGGTGGGACATCCATTCTGTCGTCCGACGGGAAGATTACATCCGTCTACGGATCGGAAGAATTATATGGAGAGTGGGCACGCTCGGTCAGCGAGGTATACGGTGAAAGCGATGCCATCTATCAGGAAGTGTTCGGTACAGACACATACCCGGGCGAAATGATTGTAGTGATCT
The DNA here is from genome assembly GCA_947564645.1 of uncultured Lachnospiraceae bacterium. Lineage (GTDB taxonomy): Bacteria > Bacillota > Clostridia > Lachnospirales > Lachnospiraceae > UBA3282. The sequence continues at coordinate 23,472 of CANOCU010000019.1, read as the reverse complement.
ATACCGTCGGTGACGAAAGGTACTATCAATATGATTTAAGCGGATGCACGGAAGAGCAGAAGGTTCTCTGTGAGCTTTATATCAATCGCTGCCACGATGAACTGGGGATCGAATGGGTTTCCCAGGAAGATGTGCAGGCGGCCATAGAAGCCAGATGCAGTGAACTTGGCATCCGCTCCGAACTCCTGTCACAACAGCCGGAGCTGGCGTGGAATATTGCTGACTAACTTTTTTGTATTTCGTTGAAGCACTTAGAAATGTTTGGAAATTACTGAAAATTGATTGATTTTTGAAATTAAATTGCTATAATATAGGTAGGAGCAGAAATGTTCCCGATGTAAGAGCATCGTTAAAAGTTGTACTGCAAATGGAGCAGTTTAAATTTCCATTTCATAAGATGTTTTAACTGGACATCGAGCCATGCAACTTGGATTTAAGTTGTAGTCCACGTGGGGGACTTAATGATTTCCACGTCATTTTAGGTGTCTTTACTGGATACCGAGGCTGACAACCAGCAGAAAACTCTTTTTCCATGAAATTCTTAGAGGAGTGTGGCTTACATCACACTCCTCTTTACATATGAGGTACAAATGGCGACAAAAACAGATAAGAAAAATGCGATACGGTTGGATATTATAAATTCAGCGAATGTATACAGTCAAAAACTAGCTGGTAGAACGTTTCTATATGTATATGGAAATGAATTTTTTGAAGTATCCTTTCCGGTAGACCATTTTCTTCATCTTACAGGGGTAGAAACTACTCTGTCTGCAAAATCGTTTTACAAAAATGCGAAAGCCGGAAAGCTTACCAGCAGCCAATTCTTCTTCTCGGTAAAAAAGCCTTATGCCAATGCAAGAAAAAAGCTTCCCTGTTTAAAAAGATTGCCGGAATTGACAACCGATATGGTATGTATCTTAAAAGAACTGCATACGCTGACAATAGTATATAAATTGAGTGTCACAAATCTCGAGTTTACGTTGGGGCTGACTGAAAATATAGATCTGAATGGAAGGAAGATCAATGATCTTTTTTTACCGATGTCATTAAGAGTAGAGGATTCATCAATAGAGAAGAGTAATGATGGAGAAGTGGTAGACTTTATTTTTGTAAAAGATGCATGTATTTCCAAATATGAAAATCTACTTGTAAAAGATGACCAAAAAACGATTCCGGAAAGTATAAGACATTTGATAAAAAATAGTTTTTATATTGATATAAGCGAAACACATAAACGAAATTAGCAAATTTCAATATTTTTATTGACAAATATCCCCAAACCGGTTATGATACATGAGTATGCCGCACAGCGAGGTAGAAGTATGCCCTCTGGCATCACCAAAGCTGGCGAGTAAATGAACTTTTGTTCATGAATAGGAGGTGCCATATGTACGCAATTATCGCAACAGGTGGAAAGCAGTACAAAGTTTCCGAAGGAGATGTCATCAAAGTTGAGAAGCTGGATGCCGAAGTAGGAACTTCTGTTACATTTGACCAGGTTATAGCTGTCAGCGATCAGGAACTTAAAGTTGCAGGGGATGTCCAGAGTGCAACCGTTACCGGAACCGTTATGGATCAGGGCAAGTACCGCAAAGTGATCGTATACAAGTACAAGAGAAAGACCGGCTATCACAAGAAAAATGGTCACAGACAAGCATACACTCAGGTTAAGATCGACAAAATAAATGCATAATTTATTTATGGTAAACGATATCGGAAATTTCGTTTGCTATGCGATATAAGAGTTTGTGCAGAGGTGTGAGATGATAAAGATCACATTTCATAAGACGAGGGCAGGAGAATATCGGGGATTTATCTGTGACGGACATGCAGGGTTTGCAGCATACGGTGAAGATATCGTCTGTGCGGCAGTCTCGGCGTTAGTCATCAATACCATCAACTCCTTAGAGGAGATCACCGGAGAGAAGATGGATGTGACATGCGATGAGAAGCGCGGCCTGATCCGCTGCCTTTTCAGGGAACAGCCCATGAAGGAAACCTCGAGAGTACTGATCGATTCTCTTGTACTCGGCTTGACCCGTATCGAAGAACAATACGGAAAGAAACATTGCAGACTGCATTTTAAGGAGGTGTAATACCATGTTGAATATGAACCTTCAGTTTTTTGCACATAAGAAGGGTGTTGGTTCCACTAAGAACGGCAGAGATTCCGAGTCCAAGAGACTTGGCGCCAAGAGAGCTGACGGACAGTTTGTGAAAGCCGGCAATATCTTATACAGACAGCGCGGAACGAAGATCCATCCCGGCGTTAACGTAGGAAGAGGCGGGGATGACACATTGTTTGCGCTTGTTGACGGTGTGCTTCGCTTCGAGAGGAAGGGAAGAGACAAGAAACAGGCTTCCGTATATCCTGTAGAGAAATAATAGGATCGATTCAGGCTTCAGGCATTGTCCATCGTTGTTCGCAGGGATGGGCTGTGTTTGGAGCCTTTTTTCTGATGAATACCCGTGCACAGTTTTGAAAAGCAGGGTGCAGAAGACAGAGACGCAGAGCAGGAGAAGGATATGTTTGCAGATCGTGCGAGGATTTTTGTGAAAAGCGGTAAGGGCGGCGACGGCCATGTGTCTTTCCGCAGAGAGAAATATGTGCCAAACGGCGGACCGGACGGCGGTGACGGCGGTGACGGCGGCAGCGTTTATTTTGTCGTGGACGAAGGGTTAAATACGCTTACCGACTTTCGAAATGTGCGCAAATATGCGGCCGGAAACGGCGAGAACGGCAACAAGCGCAACTGCAGCGGCAAGAGCGGAGAAGATATCTTCATTAAAGTACCGGAAGGCACAGTGATCAAGGAATTCGAGAGCGGCAAGGTCATTACCGACATGTCCGGAGATAACCGTAAATTCCTGTTGTTAAATGGCGGTAAAGGAGGCAACGGCAACCAACACTACGCTACCAGCACCATGCAGGCGCCGAAATATGCCCAGCCGGGACAGCCGGCGCAGGAACTGGAGCTTCTTCTGGAGCTCAAGGTGATCGCCGATGTCGGACTGGTGGGCTTTCCCAACGTAGGCAAATCGACCCTGCTTTCCCGGGTGACCAACGCCAGGCCTAAGATCGCGAACTATCATTTTACGACACTGAATCCCAATCTGGGAGTTGTGGATCTGGAGGATGCCAAAGGCTTCGTGATCGCCGATATACCGGGTCTGATCGAAGGCGCTTCGGAAGGCGTCGGGCTGGGCCATGAGTTTCTGCGACATATAGAGCGCACGAAGCTGATCCTGCATGTCGTTGACGCCGCATCCACGGAAGGGCGTGATCCGGTGGAGGATATCTATGCCATCAACAGGGAGCTTGCGGCTTATAACGCCGAGATTGCCGCAAGGCCGCAGATCATCGCCGCCAATAAGATCGACATGATCTACACGGAGGAGGATCCGGTCGCAAGGATCAAAGCAGAGTTTGAGCCGAAGGGTATTCCGGTCTATGCCATATCCGCCGTCAGCGGTCAGGGCCTGCGGGAACTGCTGTATGATATCAATAACAAACTGGAGCAGTTGGATACGGAACCGGTGATATTCGAACAGGAATTTTTCCCGGAGTTCCATTTCGACATGGACAGCGAACCCTTTACCGTCGTCTATGACGAGACGGAAGACGCCTACGTGGTGGAAGGCCCCCGGATTGAAAAGATGCTGTCCTACACCAATCTGGAATCGGAGAAAGGCTTCCGGTTCTTCCAGAACTTCCTTAAGGATAACGGCATTCTCGAACAGCTGGAAGCGCTGGGGATCGAAGAAGGCGATACGGTACGCATGTACGGGCTTTCTTTTGACTATTATAAATAAATTCATGTCTGCTTTTCATGAAGCATACGCTGCATACACAAAGTATACGCGGCATATACACCCAGGGACGTGAAGCCACAAGCAAGAAAAGCGGATCAACATCAAATATGAGGTATATTATGACAAGCAAACAGAGAGCCTACTTAAAGAGTCTGGCAAATAATCTGACCCCCATCTTTCAGGTCGGTAAATCCAGTCTGACGCCGGAATTTACCAAAGGGATCGAGGAAGCATTCAACACAAGAGAGCTGCTCAAGATCGCAGTACTCAAAAACTGCTTCGATGATCCTCATGAGATCGCGCAGATGGTGGCTGAGAGGACACATTCCCAGGTCGTACAGGTAATCGGCAAGAAGATCATCCTGTATAAGCCTGACAAGAAAAATCCCAGGATCATACTGCCAAAGGAAAAAGCAACAGGAGGCTGACCTTGAAAAAAACAGGCATTATGGGCGGCACCTTCAATCCGATCCACAACGGGCATCTGGCGCTTGCCAGAAAGGCCAGAGAACAGTTCGCACTGGATGAGATCTTATTTATCCCCTGTGGGGAACCCTATATGAAGGCGGCGCAGAAGATACCGTCCGGACAGATCCGGGCCGAGATGACAGCGCTGGCGATCCGGGAAGAAGCCGGCTTTTCCCTGTCCACGATCGAGATCGACCATCCCGGCAATACGTACACGTATGAGACACTGGAGCGTCTGAAGCAGGAAACCCCGGATACGGAGTTTTATTTTATCCTTGGTGCGGACAACCTTTTTCAGATCCCGAAATGGGCGAAACCGGAGCGCATTTTCGCAAACTGCAGGCTGCTTGCGGCAGTGCGGGATGACAAGACCGTAGCGGACATGGAAGCGCAGATCAAATACCTGGAACAGACCAGCCAGGCTGTCATCTTTTTATTGAAAACGGAATGTATGGATATTTCCTCTTCGGAAATTCGCAGAAAGGTTGCGGACGGAGTCTCCATAGAGGCAGACGTTCCCGCATCCGTCAGAGCCTATATCGAGGAGAAAGGGCTGTATTTATGAAAGCGATGAACCTTGCGAAACTCAGGAAAGAAATGGAGCAGACACTGGAACACAAGCGCTACGAGCATACCCTTGGCGTTGCCTATACGGCGGCAAACCTGGCCATGGTACACGGTGTGGATGTGGAGAAGGCGCTGACCGCTGGAATGCTTCATGACTGTGCCAAGTGTATGAGCCATCATAAACAGATCTCTCTGTGCAGAAAAAACAAGATGCTGCTGTCTGAGATTGAAACGGAAGATCATTCACCGTTGCTGCACGCAAAAGCCGGAAGCTGTCTGGCCCGGAAAAAATACGGCATTACCGATGATGAGATCCTGCAGGCGATCAGCTATCATACCACGGGCAGGCCTCATATGAGTCCGCTGGAGAAGATCATCTATATTGCAGACTACATTGAGCCGGGCAGAGAACGGGCCAAGCGAAGCTACGCGGACGTCCAGAATCTGCAGGAAGTGCGGAAGATGGCATATCAGGATCTGGACAGGACCCTGTGCAAGATCTTAAGCGATACCCTGGATTATCTTTCCCGCAAAGGCGGTAAAATAGATTCTATGACACGGGATACTTACGAGTATTATTGTCAGATACATCAGGGCAGCTAAGAATGAAAAGACCGCTTCTACGAAAAACCGGAAGCTATATAATGACCTTGAGGAAATAATGATGCGCAGTCGCAATATGCTCAGACCAAAGCGGCGCAGAAATGGAGTAAAATATGGACAGTAAAGAAATCGCCAGGCTTGCCATCAAAGCACTGGAAGATAAAAAGGCGGAGGAGATCAAGACCATCGATATCAGCGAGGTCTCCGTTATCGCAGATTATTTCATCATTGCCAACGGAACGAACCACAGCCAGATCCAGGCGCTCTCCGATCATGTGGAGGAGACGTTGGGCAGGGCAGGCGTACCCCTTCGACAGATAGAGGGATATCAGAATGCGAACTGGGTACTGTTGGATTTCCATGACGTGATCATTCATATCTTTGATAAGGAGAACCGCCTTTTTTACGATCTGGAACGTATCTGGAGAGACGGAAAGCAGATAGACTCTCTATAGAAATGTGAGACAAAAGCGAGACAATTAGAAGCGTAACAACTCAGAGTGCCCGGCAAAGTATGACAATGCCGGGCGCCCCTGTGTTAAATCTGCTATCGATTCTGGTAATTCTGGTTTGCAGACAGCCGGATACTACGATTCGGCTTCCCTGACATCGCCGCCCGCATACATATAAAACGTGATGATATAGAGACCGGCAATACCTACCAGGGCATAAATGATCCTTGAAAACCATGACATGTTACCAAAGACAAAAGCCACAAGGTCAAAACTGAAAAGACCGATCAGCCCCCAGTTAATGGCGCCGATAATGGCGATCGTCAGTGCAAGACAATCCAAACCTTTATTTTTCATATCTCCTCCGATCTGAGGCCGCCAAAAGTATAATCCACAGACTTTCGTGCAGCCTCTGTGCAAAATAAAGGATTTTACTGTCTATAGCTATAGAGAAAAATCCCCAGGTAAAACACAATAGTAACTGCTCAGATAAACCAAACAGTTACTATTAGTATGTCGTACTGTTTCGTTGCTATACTGGAAAATAAAACAATCGAAATCATATGGGATTTTCATTCATTTTGATCAACGATATAATCTGAAAATACCAAAAACCTTTCCCAGGATCTGACAATCCTCCACAATGATCGGATCCATGGAATCATTCTCCGGCTGAAGGCGGATATGACCGTCTTCTTTATAAAAAGTCTTGACCGTAGCGGAATCATCGATCAGTGCGACTACGGTATCGCCGTTATTGGCCGTCTGACAGCATTTCACGAAAATCTGATCTCCATTATAGATTCCCACATTGATCATGGAATCTCCCTTGACTTTCAGGGCAAACGATTCACCATTTGGCACCATTTCAGCCGGAACGGGGAAGTAGCTCTCTATGTTCTCCTCCGCCAGAATAGGCTGTCCGGCCGCCACCTGCCCGATCACCGGTATGGAGACCATCTCCGTCCGTACCATCTGGAAATTGTCGTCACAGATCTCGATCGCACGCGGTTTCGTAGGATCGCGCCTGATATAACCGTTCTTCTCCAGTGTCTCAAGATGAGAGTGAACCGAAGACGTAGATTTCAGATTCACGGCTTCGCAGATCTCCCTGACTGCAGGCGGATAGCCTTTCTTTAAGATCTCCTCCTTAATATAATCAAGAATCTGCTGCTGCTTTGCGGTAATCTTACCATATCCCATAAATAATAACCTTATCCTTTCAACTTAAAATATTCTGGCCGTTGACAATTGAAAGCAGATTGAAAATGAATTGCTTTCTTATAGTAAACGACATTAAAAATTTCGTTTACTATAATTATCATAGCACATTACACAATAAAAAGCAAACATATATTCAGAATATTTGTTCGATTATTTTCGTCAAAAGTATTGACATGCGAATACTTGTTCGATATAATACATTGCACAGGGAACATTTGTTCGCAACAAGTGTTCGGATTATAGAACAAATGCAGAACATACAGGAGACGGCACGGCAGAGAATACCAGTCTGTGACCGGGGCGACAAATAATGAGCTCGACAAATAATGAGTTTGACAAACGATTCCCCGATAAATGATGAACTTTAAGCAGGATGAAAAGCGTACAGGAAACGAGGAAAGCAGGTGAGCAGAATGAATGGAAATGACCGGAGAGCAGACAGACACAGATACACAGACGATCAGAGAAGCGAGAGAAGGATCCTTCATAACAGACTTAGAAGGCAGCGGGAGATGCGGAAGCACTTACAGATGTTTCTTGCAACGCTCTGTCTGATCGCCGTATGTTCCTTTACCTTAAGCGTTTTTCGGTCCAATGCGAAGAACGATGTGGACGTTTCTGATAAATATTATAAGAGTATCACCATTATGAAGCATGATACCCTTTGGTCGATCGCAGAACAGTATATGGATGACGCTCATTATGATTCCATCCAGGACTACATTGCCGAAGTCAGACAGATGAACTCCATTTCGGGAGATTCCATCCGTTACGGAGAATATCTGATCGTTCCTTATTATGTCAGCAGCACCGGAGGATGACATTGCAAAGAATGTAACAATTCAGCAACTCAGTCCGGAGGATCGTCATGGCTGTTTTTCCTGCTCCGGAATGCTTTCCCGCAGCTTTACCTGTCGGGCCGCATAGCGGCGCCTGTCGTCCTCCAGAGCCGCATAATGTTTCCTGGTGGTATTGACATCCTTATGACCAAGCACATCTGCCACCAGATAGATATCTCCGGTTTCTTTATAGAGAGAGGTGCCATAGGTGCTTCTGAGCTTATGAGGCGTGATCTTTTTCAGGCTGGTGACGGTGGATGAATATTTTTTAACCATATTTTCCACGGCCCGTACCGACATGCGGCGATTCTGCAGAGAAAGAAACAGTGCATTCTCATGGCCGGGCTGTGGTATGATATGATGCCGTTCCTCCAGATAATCCTGCAGTGCAGACTCCACCTCTTCGCCAAAATAGATGACTGCCTCATAACCGCCTTTTCGCAGGATACGGATGCCGTTGTTTCTGAAATCAACATCACCGATATCCAGGCCCACGCACTCTGAGACACGGATCCCGGTCCCCAGCAGAAGCGTAAGCATGGCCACGTCCCTGATCTTGGTTGCCTGATGGAATCGTTTCTGCGCCTTGGTAAGTCCCGTACCGTCCTCCACCTGATCTAAAAGGATCGCCACCTCAGCCGGATCGAGACGGATGATCTCCTTTTCATGCAGTTTCGGCAGGGGCACAAGCACTGCCGGATTTTTTTCAATCAGTTCCGCCTGGAAATAATAATTATAGAAGCTTCTAAGGGATGCCAGCTTCCTCTTTTTCCCCCGCTCGTCGTTGGTGTATTCCTTGCCGTCCTTTTGATAATAGCTGAGATATTCCATATACTCTTCGATATCCTCCCTGGTGAGCTGCTCTAAGAGGGAGAGTGGAAATTCCCGGATATCCATGCTTGCAAGGCTTTTGTTGTTGTCATGCAGGTATTCGAAGAATACTCTGATATCATAAGCATAGGCAAGCCTCGTTCTGGCCGAGGTATATTCGCTGACACCGCGGAAGAACTGCTTGCAGAAAGGCGGGAGCGTGTCCAGGACTTCCCGCATTTTGGCAATATTGTCGATACTTTGTTGTGTATGGTAATTGTTATTTTTCGCATCCATGCTGTAAACTGCCTTCCTTACTAATACTCCATCCATCTAACTCACCGCTTTGAATTGCCGTGAACATTCTTTCCTTGACGCCGGGTGTCTCCAGGTTAATCTCCCGCAGCAGATTCTTGATATATTCCCGCTTCGTATGTCCGTCTGCGGGGCAGGGACTCTTGACGACAGGAACCTCATATTTATTGACGAAGCCGATCACATCGGCCTCATTCATATAAATCAGCGGCCGTATCACGGTGATATCCGTGCGGTCCAGATAGGTGACGGGCCGAAAAGTATGGAATCTGCCCTCATAAATCAGAGACATCATCATCGTTTCCACCACGTCATCCTTATGATGTGCATAGGCTACCTTGTTGCATCCGGCAGCCTTCATGGCATCATTTAAGGCTCCTTTGCGCATCTTGGCACACAGGGAACAGGGATTGCTTTCCTGCCGGTCCTCAAATATGATCTTTGCGATATCCGTGTTAATGATATGATACGGTACGTCAAGCGTATCACAAAGTGCGCTGATCTTATCAAGATTCAGATTGTCAAAACCCAGATCGACCGTAACGGCGCACAGCTCGAAAGGATGCGGATAGAAGCGTCGCAGCCCCTGCAGGGCGTAGAGCAGCGTAAGGCTGTCTTTGCCGCCGGAAATACCGACAGCAATCCTGTCTCCGGGCAGTATCATATGATAGTCGTCAATTGCCTTACGGGTAAGACTGTATACCTGTTGTAATTTCATCTGTCTTTTCTCCTCGCCATAACGCAATAGCTTACAAAGTACCATGCGATGCTTTTAAAAGAACGAAAACGAAACTTTTAATATCATTAACTATATATTATACAGAATATTTGTTCAGATGACATTAATTTTTTATAAAATGTAATGCAGTTTCTAAAAATGATGATATACTATAGGAAACGACAAGTATGGGGGTCAGCATGAAATTCAAATTCGACAGAAAGTACATCTACTGGGGTATCACAGCATTTCTGGTCATTGCAGCGAGTATTTTTTTCTATTATATATTGTTTCACAGATCCAGTCTTTCCAGCGGCCTGCGCACGCTGGTCGGTATCGCCATGCCTATTATTGACGGTTTTGTACTGGCGTATCTGATGACGCCTGTTCTTAATAAGATTGAGAGCAGGGTGATCGAGCCCCTTTATAAAAGAGCCAAACTGCCGGAAAATGCAAAGAGCAGACAGCGGATCCGGGGTATATCCATGCTGATCACAGTCATTTTGATCGTGATCGTATTCTATGAGTTCTTCGGCCTGATCATTCCTGAGGTAGTCCGCAGTATCCAGAGCATTATCTTCCAACTCCCGATCTACCTCAATAACCTGAACCATTGGGCGTTGGGACTTATGAAAAATAATCCGGATCTGGAACAGACGGTCAATCAACTGCTGGCACAGTATTCCCCAAAGCTTCTGGATTATTTCAATACGAATCTGCTTCCGAATATCAATGGCCTTGTCAAGACGCTCTCCTTAAGTGTGATCAGTATCTTTAAGGCATTATGGAATTTTATCATCGGCTTTATCATATCCATCTATGTTATGGGCAGCAAGGAGAAGTTTGCCGGACAGGCGAAGAAGATCGTCTATGCCTTGTTTGACCGCAAGACAGGCAACGAAGTGATCTCCAATTTCCGCTTTATTCACGGCACCTTTATCGGGTTTATCGGCGGCAAGATCGTAGATTCCATTATTATCGGCATCATCTGTTTCATCTGTACCAGTATCATCGGAACGCCTTACGCCATTCTTGTGAGTGTGATCGTGGGCGTGACAAATGTGATCCCCTTCTTCGGACCGTGGATCGGCGGGATTCCGAGTGCGCTGTTGGTATTGATGGTCGATCCGTTGCAAGCGCTGTATTTTATCATTCTGATCCTTGTCATACAGCAATTTGACGGTAATATCCTGGGGCCGAAGATTCTGGGGGATTCCACCGGACTGTCCGGTTTCTGGGTTATCTTTTCCATCACGATCTTTGGCGGATTGTTCGGCGTTCTCGGCATGGTGGTCGGCGTACCGATCTTTGCCGTATTCTATGCAGGCGTGAAAGCCGTTGTGAACCGGATGCTGCGCAAGAAGGAGCTGCCTACAGACCTGCAGCCTTATATGACTGTGGGTGAGATTGATGAGAAGAAAACTTTCACCACTTATGTACCTGTCAAAAAGAAAAAGAAGAAAGAAGAGAGCAGTAGTCATGAGATTTCTGATCCAAAGGGTAACTAATGCCAGGGTGACGGTCGAAGGCCGCACGGTAGGTGCGATCGACCAGGGATTGTGCGTGTTTGTCGGCGTCTCCAACGCGGATACCAGAGAGATTGCTGATAAAATGATACGCAAATTGATTAATCTGCGTATTTTCAGTGATGAAAACGATAAGACAAATCTGAACCTGTCTTCTGTAAATGGCGAATTGTTAATTATTTCACAATTTACATTGTATGCAGATTGCAGACATGGAAACCGTCCATCCTTTATCGACTCCGGGAAACCTGACCTGGCCGAGGAACTCTATGAATATATCATTGCCAAATGCCGTGAGTCTGTCCCCAAGGTCGAACATGGCGAGTTCGGTGCAGTCATGCAGGTTTCCCTTACCAATGACGGTCCGTTTACAATATGGTTGGATTCAGAGCTCTGATCAATTTCTAAGGAGGTAGATCATGTCCGGTGGTATTTTATGCATCACGGTGCTCATCATCATCGCAATTTATTTTTACATGCGCCATGCATCCAGAAAACGCAGGCGCGCTACGGATGAGATCGATACGGTCCGGCATTATCGGGAGAATTATCTAAACTACGGATCCGATAAGAAACAAAGACAGACAAAACAGATCGATCAGAATAATGGTTATCGTACTTATATGACAAAGTATAACAGCACTGAGGATTTCCGGGAACGTAATGGACTATAGAGCCTCTTTAACTGCAAGTTTAACGAATTAGTTAGCTAAATAGCCAAATCGTGGCGGTTTACAGCCTTATGGTAAAGGCATCCAGTCACGAGCTAACTATTCGTTAAACTTGTGTTTTGCGAATAGTTATATGGAGCCGATCTGTCCTCTTCCATATTGCTGATTACCAACCTATAGCGATGAGAATCATATATTGTACATCATAGAATAAATTCAGAAAGGAAGGATCTGTGTTATGTTTTTAGAAACCAAAAGACTATATATAAGAAGTATAGCCACACCAGATGAAGAGGTATTTATTGAAATGGCCTCAGACGGCAGCTTAACAGAAATCTATGGGGATTGCAGTGAGTGTCATCAATGGATGGGGGATTTTATAAGGGAAGCAATAGAATTGGAAGCAGAAAACAATCCCTATCATGAGTATCTGGCCTTTGCCATAGAGGATAAATCAAATCATCAGGTGGTCGGTTCTGTAGGAAGCTCGTACTATGAAGATTTTATGGAAGTAGGCGTTACCTACTTCATCGGAGCCAATCATCGCGGCAACGGGTATGCCTCTGAGGCATTACAATGTTTTGTTGACTATCTGTTTGCAAACTATAACATCCAAAAACTTGTTGCTACTGCCAACCTTGAAAATACCGCCTCATGCAGAACTTTGGAAAAAGCCGGTTTTTCAGTAATCGAAACTAAAATGTATCAGGATCTATATGATGAGCAGGAATCCATGAGCAACATATATGAACTTCTAAAGAAATAAAAAGGCAAAAGCATCATTCATGAACTCCTAAAAAAGCAGAAACAGCTATATTGCTATCCGATTAAAGAAGGACAAAAGTATCCATTATCCATCCGTACTCTTGCCCTTCTGTTCTGTCATATCTTACTATTTATTTGTCTCTCCTATCTGTTCTCGAAGTCCTCTACAAACTGCGCGATCAGCTTCACGGTTCCGTCTATCCCGAGAACACCGCTGTTGATGGACAGATCATAACTCTCCGAACGCCCCCACTTCTTGGAAGAATAATAATTATAATAGCTCTGGCGCTGCTTATCCTTCTTGTTGATCATATCGAGGGCCTTCTGCTCTGTTGTGACATCTTCATAACGCTCCATGATCCGCTTCACTCTGCGTTCCTTATCGGCAAGGATAAAGAGGTGCAGGCAGTTCTGATAATCGTGTAACGCATAATCGGCACATCTTCCCACGATCACACAAGAACCCTCGCTGGCGATCTTCTTGATCGTATCAAACTGTGCCAGAAAAACCTTATGGCTGATCGGCATATCTACAAAAGAAGAAGAATTGTAACCAAAAGAATACGTATCCATAACCAGATTATAGAGGAATGAATTGGTCGGACGCTCGTCATGGCTCTGGATCATCTCTTCACAGAAGCCGCTCTCCTTCGCCGCCCGCGTCAACAGATCCTTATCATAAAATTTAATTCCGAAATATTCGGCAACTTTCTTCCCGATCTCACGACCGCCGGAACCAAACTGACGACCAATGGTGATAATTGTATTCATAGAAACATCATCCTTTCCGCTTTTAAAATATTATAAATACCTTTTGTCCTATGCGAGTCTGATGACCAAGCATCCTTTAAAAGATAAATATAATTATATTATATACATTTTTGACACAAAAAGCAAATATTCTTTGAATGTTTTGGTGATTATTACGATGTCGTCACCGCAAAGGTATCGACGATCACCGGCAGCCTGGTTCCGGCGCCTTCAACGGCTTCTTCCGGGTAACAATAACATATGCTCCACACATCCGTGCCGTATTCCACAAGCCGTACATGCGTGACCATATTGTCTTTATTCCGGATCCATTCCCCTCTCACCGCCAGTTCCTGATCATCCTGGATCAGATCTTCAAGACCTGCAGTGTTTTGGAGCTCTTCCATCACCTCTTCCGTTGTCCGGTCTTCATAGCGCGTAACCCAGAAGCGGATTGCTTCGTTATGAACGCTCATCCATGCATCGTCCGCATATTGCCGCCAATCGTCATCCGGCACATAGATGGAATAACCATCTCCCCAGAATAACGTCGCCGGCTGTTCCTCCGGTTCTCCCTCCATCATGAATGTCATCATGATCCGGTCAGGGACTGCAGCATTTTCCGCGTTCTGCACCTCACTCCCCGTATCGCTGCTCTCCTCCTGCAGCGTCTTTGATACACCGGCCGTATCATTTTCCTGCTCTGTTATATTGTCAGTCTCTTTGTCAGTCTGTTCCGGCTCTTCTATGAAGACATCTTCATGCCGCAGCATTCCCGCTTCCGGCGCTTCCTTTGCACAACCGATCATCAGGCTGAGACAGATACCAAGAATAATCGTGCATGATAACGGTAAGATCCCCCTACGCCCTGCGGACCGCCTGAGAATATTTTGAAATCGTCTCTTCATCACTTTTTTTCCTCCATAAAATTGTGAGGACAAGGCCGTTTTCCTCTTATCTTTTCTGTAAAGCGTGGAAAACAGCATCTCCGTATAAGCCTTTCTCGTCTGATGATCCGCGCCCCGTACAACGCTTTCGTCACAGGACAGCTCCAGGTCGATGACCGCTTCCCTGCGCATAAGCCAGATGACCGGGTTGAACCAGTGGATCGTATTCGCCAGCACAAAAAGCAGCTTCCAGAAAAGGTCACCGCGTTTAAAGTGCGTCAGTTCATGCCTTAGAATGAAGAACAGTTCCTCCTCAGAGTAAGTCTCATCCGGCAGAATCAACACCGGACGAAAAAAGCCAAGAATCATCGGGCTAAAAACGCCGGCATACCTGATGACGGGAATCGCCCGCCGAATCTGCAGATTGTCTGCCGCAGCCCGCATCTTTTGACAAAGCACAGGGTCCTTGAGCCGTCTGCCATGCCTTCTGATCTGATGCCTGTACGCCAGATAACTCCATAAATGTACCGTAAGCAGGACGACGCAGCCAAGCAGCCAGATCATTTCCAGGATTGTCAATATGGTTATGGATGCAGCGGATACCGTCCCCTGGGCCGGTCTTAGAAGCGGCATGGATAACTGTGCCGGTATTTCCAGTCGGATCACGGCCGTATCTGTGCGGACATTCATCCCCGTGTCGTTCCCTTCCTGCTCTGCGCCAAAAGCTGTAGACAGCCGTCCGCTCAGATCACGGCCTACTACATCCCGCACATCAGACGGCTGCAGCGGCAGGACAAGATGCAGTGCAAGCATGATCCACAGAATATATCTCCATCCGGAAGCATATCTCTGCTTTAATACCGGCGTCAACGCGGTCAGCAAAAGAACAATCAGACTGGCAGACAGGGAAGTGCTTATGACCGCAAGGAAAAAGCGCTCCATGATCATTTCTCTCCTCCTCCTTCCGATTCTGGCTTTCCCGACATTTCTGCAGACAGATCCGCCTCCAACGTGTCAAGATAGCTTCTCAGCTCGTGAATGTCATCCTCCTTAAGCATATCTCCGTTGTACAATGCCGCAACCATATTCTGTATGGAATTGTTGTACACCTGCTCCAGAAAGCGCTTTCCGGCCCTCGTCTTATATTCGTTCTCCGAAACAGCGGCGCTATACAGATTCGTACCCATGGAGCGGTCACAGATCACATACTCCTTCTTCGTAAGCCGTGACAGGGATGTCATCAGCGTTGACAACTGCCAATGTCTGCGCCCCTGCAGCTGCTTCAGAATATAGTTGGATGTCACAGGCGGCTCACTGTCCCAGATCACCTGCATGATCTCCAACTCGGCTTCTCCCAGTTTCTTCATTGTCTTACCCATACTGTCTGCCCCCTTCTCTCCTCTCTCCACCATTCTTCACTCTCGCAATACATGTTATACGTATGTATAATGCATTATACATCTGTATAAAAACTATGTCAAGAAAAACGAGAGCAGAGAAAGACCTTATGGTAACAGTTCAGCCCAGGACTTTGCACTTGCTGCAAAGTCCGTGAGAACGTATAAAGGTTGAGAAGAATCTTATGAAAAAAGAACGTATACCAACCCACTGTTTGTAAGAGGTATACGTTCTTTATCTTGTTTGTCTATATGTTCATCTGCCTATTTACCGATTCTTAGATCAGATCAGCTATGCCTGTCATATATGCCTATTTCCCTTCTTTGCCCCACAGCACCTTGCCGCCGTCGATCAGAAGGATGATGGCCAGGATCACGATCGGAACGATGATCACGTTCTGCAGCACATTGGTAAATACCGCCGTACCGTCCAGACCGCCGCCAAGAAGCGCGACCATATTGTTCTTAAAGGAGAAGAACAAGGATACCAACGTAGCCGCGGACATGAAGATGATCGGGAAATACAACATTTTATTGTTTTTCTTATGTTTCTTCAAGTAGGTACCCACTGCCAGGAAAGCCGGTACTGCCACCAGCTGATTGCAGGCGCCGAACAACGGCCATACTTTAGCGTAGCCTGCCAGGCAGAGTGCGAAACCGCAGAGCGCCGTGATGATCGTCGCAACATACATATTGTCAAGCTTCATCTTCTTCCCTGCTTCCGTTCCGGCAAACAGCTCCTGGAACATAAAACGTCCCAGTCTCGTACCGGTATCCAAAGAAGTAAGGCAGAAACAGGATACGGCCAGGGAGATGATCGTATAGGTTGCGGATACGGCTGCCTCGGGCAGACCGATGGTCGCAAAGAAACCGGAGATCGCCTGTGCAAATACAACGGTCGGCGATGCAAAGCCTGCCGCCGCAAACTGGCCGTCCGTGGTCAGCGTTGCCACTGCGATCAGGGAGATCACTGCCAGCACGCACTCGATCAGCATGGAGCCATATCCCACGAGCAGCGCATCCTTCTCATTGTCCAGCTGCTTGGAGGTGGTCCCGGAACCGATCAGCGAATGGAAGCCGGAGATCGCACCGCAGGCAATGGTAATGAAAAGGGTCGGGAACAGATAGCTGTTACCCACATGGAAGCCGATAAAGGCCGGAATCTCCACTGCCGGATGTGCCGCGAAGATACCGATGATCGCCGCGATCATCATGAAGTAAAGCAAAAATGAGCTTAAATAGTCTCTGGGCTGCAGCAGGATCCACACCGGTGTCACGGAAGCGATCATGATGTAGATGAATACGAATGCCAACCAGAAGTTCTTGGAAAGCACGATCGGGAAAGCCAGGCCGATCGCCACACAGGCCGCCAGCAGGATCACGCCGATCACGGAAGCGACTACCATCGGCGCATTCTTTCTGTATACAAAGAAGCCGAAAGCGATCGCCAACGGGATAAACAGCAAGGATGCCGTCGCCACGGAACCGTTGGCATCACTGCCCGTAAAGGAGTTTGCCACGATATCCGCAAACGCTGCGATGACCAACAACAACACGAGCCATGCAAAAACGGTGAAGAGCACTCTGCTCTTGTGTCCGATATTCTCTTCGATCACCTCACCGAGAGATTTTCCCTCATGCCGGATCGATACGAAGATGGAACCGAAGTCCTGCACCGCACCGAAAAAGATACCGCCGATCACGATCCACAGAAAACAGGGCAGCCATCCGAAAAATGCCGCCTGGATCGGGCCGTTGATGGGGCCTGCGCCCGCGATGGATGAGAAATGATGTCCCATCAGAACCGGCGTCTTGGCCGGGCAGTAATCGACACCGTCTTCCAGTTCATGGGCCGGTGTCTTACGTTTGGGGTCGATCCCCCATGTCTTGGCCAGGTATCTGCCGTATGTAAGATATGCCACGACGAAGATCACGATAGCCAGTAAGATTAATACTACTGAGTTCACACTGAATTCCCTCCTGTTTGTATAAATTTTCAGCCCGACAGCACTCTCTCCCTCCATGCACGGTAAGATTGCCGTCAATACTCTTATATGAAATAGATTGCTCTATCCTATAAGCTCTTCTTATGCTGTCCGCGAAAATTATCCTGATATAATTTCGCCGCTTTGCGCCCCACATAGTTGGTATAGACCTTCTCGTCCTCCATCGTGGCGCATACGATATGGGCCTGGGCAAACCCTCTCACATTAAAGCGGTAGCCCTTCTCGAACCGGAAACGCCTGACAGCCTTCTTCATCTGCTTCGAGAGCGGCTTCTCGGCGATCAGGCTGATAGTCAGATAGCTGTACATATGTCCCTGCGCCGGAAGGGCCTCCCCCTTACGGACCAGAACCGGCTCCATATAATCCCTGACCAGTGCGTAAGCCTCTCCGATCAGAGCCTGGTCAACCTCCGGCACCCTGATAAACAGCACATGTTCGTAACTATCCGCCGACCACATATTGGCTTCTCTGACCAGAACATACTTTTCCGTATGTGAAAAAAAGTACCCATACGCAGGGTACTCTTTTCCATGGATCACATATGGCTGATAAATATCAAATGTACCCGAGTATTTCTGTAACAGTTGATCCAGATAATCAGCAGCCTTCATGACAATACCCCTTTGTATTATGATTCACTCACTTACTTTACCACATTAATGTGAAAGATTCAATGTTTTTATCCAAAAAAAGACAATTAGTTGTATAACTATTCAATGTTTATTCAGTTAAACTTCTGCCCGGACAGCAAAACCGCCGGCAGAAAACGAAGCCACAGGCATGAAAAGGAAAAAGAAAGAGGGTGATTCCTACAAGATATGCAGCAGATGTGTAAAATATGCAGGCAGAGGCGCCGTCACTTCCACATAACGGCCGTCGGCAGGATGCGCAAACCCGATCGTCATGGCATGAAGGGTCTGCCCTTCCAAATGAAAGGCTTCTTTCCGATGGCAGTAAACCGCGTCGCCAAGCAGCGGATGCCCGATGGAAGCCATATGGACCCGGATCTGGTGGGTACGTCCTGTTTCCAGCCGGCATTCAATATACGTATATTCCCGAAAACGCTGCAGCACGGTGTAGTGTGTCACCGCAGGCTTGCCGTTTTGTTCATTGACCGCCATGCGTCTGCGCTCTTTCGGATCCCGGCCGATGGGCGCATCGACCATACCGGTCTCCTGTTCGATCACACCGTGCACGATGGCCCGGTACCTTCTTGTGATCGAATGTTCCTTCAGCTGCCCGGCGATCACACGATGCGCATGGTCGTTCTTACAGACGATCAGGGAACCTGTCGTATCCTGATCGATCCGGTGCACGATGCCGGGACGCATCACCCCATTGATGCCGGAAAGCCGGCCGCGGCAGTGATACAGCACCGCGTTGACCAGTGTCCCGCTGTAATGGCCGGGAGCCGGATGGACCACCATGCCTTTCGGCTTATTGACCACAAGCACATCCTCGTCCTCATAAAGAACGGCCAGTGAAATGTTCTCCGCCTCTATGGCAGGTTCCACGGCCTCCGGAATAGAAAACAGGATCTCATCATCCACCCTCAGACGGTAACTCGCCTTCTGAGGCTTCTGATTGACCAGCACATGATTCTCTTTGATACATTTCTGGATATAGGAACGGGACAGATCCGGGAGCGCACTGCTGATCCATTTATCCAGACGCTCCTCGTCCTCCTCCAGTCCGATCTGATACGTAAACTGTTCCATAGCATTCTTCCAATGTCTTTCTCTGTCTGCTGCTACCGCTGCTGTTTCCGCTCTACTTTAGCTCCTGCTGCTTTAGCGCTCTTTATTTTAACTTTTTCTATTTTCGTTTCCTCTATTTCAACTCCCTGTATTTCTTCTGCCTGAAACTGATAAAACTGAGGTCGCTTTCCTTGTAATAAAATAAGAGCAGGATAACCAGCGCAACCGTGGAAAGCGATACATAAATGTCTGCCACATTGAAAATCGGGAAATTGATGAGGACAAAGTAAATAAAATCCACCACATAGTCTAACCGGATCCGGTCGATCATATTGCCTATAGCACCGGCCGCAATCAGGCTGAGCAGTACATGCATAATACGATATTTCTTATCATCGGGCATCTTATACAAGACATATCCTATCACGCCAAGAATGACAAATGCCACGAAGATAAAGAAAACTTTCTGATTTTGCAACATTCCGAAGGCTGCTCCCTTATTTTCCAGATAATTCAGCTCCAAAACGCCATTGATGATGTTAAAGGCCTGCTTATCTTTTAAATGGATCACGGCAAGGTTCTTTGTGTATTGATCCAGGATAACCAAAACAATAATGCCAACGAGATCCATAAACAGACATAATTTCTTTCTTATACTCATTCCTTCGCATCCTCATCACTGAAATATATTTCATGAACCGCATTTAAGATATCCTCATCGGTCACGGTCCTGTCGATCACAGCCTTACCGACCTTCTTAAGCAGGACGAATTTGATCTGCCCGGATTCCATCTTCTTGTCCGCCTTCGTTAATCTTAAAATCTCCTCCGGATCAATGGAATCAATACTGATCGGCAGATTGAAAGGCACGAACATATCCCGTACTTCATAGTATTCTTCCATAGAGAGCCAGTTATGCTTCCAGGAAATATAAGCCGCAGCCACCATACCAAGCGCGATGCACTCGCCATGCAGCATCTCAAAATGCATGGCTTTCTCGATGGCATGACCGATCGTATGCCCGAAATTAAGCAGCGCACGCTCACCCTGCTCTTTGGGATCCTTCTCTACCACAAGCTTCTTAACGGTACAGCTGCGCATGATCATTTCTTCAAGAACCTCTTCTTCCCTGTCATGTATCTCATACATGTGGTCAAGCAGCCACTCATAGAACATGGCGTCCCTGATCAGACCATGTTTCATTACTTCTGCAAACCCCGCATAGAATTGTCTGTCATCCAGTTCTTTTAATACGGAAACATTCATATAGATCAGTTTCGGCATATGGAAAGCGCCGACCATATTCTTATAGCCGTCAAAATCCACACCGGTCTTGCCTCCGATGCTGCTGTCCGACTGCGCGATCAGCGTCGTCGGAATCTGGACGAAGTCCACTCCCCGCAGATAAGTAGCCGCTGCATAGCCGGTAATATCTCCCACAACACCCCCGCCCAATGCAATCAACAGGTCCTTCCGGTCAAATTCCTCTTCAATCAGTACTTTATAGATCTCCTTTACCGTATCGAGCGTTTTGTTCGATTCCCCTGCCGTGAAAGAATGCAGAATCACTTTCCTGCAATGTCCGTTCAGAATATCATATACCGTACCGCCAAACATTTTCCCGGTACAGGAATCCGCGATCACTGCTACCCTTCTGTCCTCAATGTGCAGCGCCTGCAGTTCGTCCAACAGGAGGTCAAAATTCTTTGTAAAAACAATATCGTAACTGGGTTTCTTCTCATAATTGATCGTCATTCGATTCGCCATTTGTCCCTGTCCTTTTCCTTCATGTATGATTGTATTATCTGCAAAAAACTTCCTGACTCATGCCAGGAAGTCTCTTAACTCTATGTATCTTAAATTCCGTTGTTGATCGGTACATCGAATGAACCGGACAGAATTTCCTGGAAATCACCGGAAATATCGACGCTGGCCGGTGTAATGATAAAAATATAATGTGAAATTTTCTGTAGATTTCCTGAGATCGCAAAGCAGGAACCGGACGTAAAATCAATGATCCTCTGGGCAATATCCACATCCAGGCCTTCCAGATTAAGAACAACTGTCCTGTTTGCCAGCAGCGTCTCCGTAATTTCCCTGGCATCCTCCACGGTAGTAGGCTTGATGACACATACTTCCATCCCTGTGCCGGGCATCTTCTTGGTCTGGCGCATAGGCGTTACCTTCGCAGCCGGTTTCCTTATGATCCTTTCTTCGTCCGGGTTACTCTCTTCTCTTACCGGCGCTGCCTTCTTGACCGGTTCAGGTTCATCATCATAGTAATCGTCATAATACTCGTCTTCCTCGTCGTTCAATTTCATGGCATTCAAAAACTTATCCATTACACTCATAATAAAAAACCTCCGATGCTTCGATTCAATTCATGCCTGTCACTTATGTATATCAACATAAGACATAAACTTTATGTCTAAACAGATGTATAGTCCCGTTCTCCAAAAATACCGGTTCCGATTCTTATGTATGTAGCGCCCTCCGTGATCGCGGTCTCATAATCGCCCGTCATACCCATAGAAAGTTCCTTCATACAAACATTATCAATGTTTTTATGAATTATGTCAACAGCTATTTGCCTTAACATGGCAAAATAAAGTCTATTCTCTTCCGGATTCTCAACATATGGGGCTACTGTCATAAGTCCCCTGATCAAAATATTAGGCAGTCTGGAAATTTCTTCTACCAGAGATACTGCATTTTCAACCGTCGTGCCGAACTTACCTGCCTCGTCAGCAGCGTTGACCTCCACCAGAACAGATACGCACACGCCCTTCTTCACCGCTTCTTTGCTGATCTCTTCCGCCAGGCGCAGAGAATCCACGCTATGGATCAGATACACCTTGCCTACAAGATACTTCACCTTATTGCGCTGCAGATGGCCGATCATATGCCAACGAACATCTCCTGGAAGTTTATCATATTTGTCTACCAGTTCCTGTACTTTATTTTCTCCGAAATCACGACAGCCACACCGGTATGCCTCCTTAAGCATCTCCACCGGTTTGGTCTTGCTGACTGCGATCAGCTTAACATCCTCACGCTCTCGTCCACAGACGGCACATGCCGACTGTATCCTATCTTCTATTACTTTAAGATTTGCCTCTATCTTCATACGCACCCAACCCCACGACAATTCTCCGCATCACACTATTCATAAATAAAGTCATTATCACTGACCATCGTAGCATCCAACACGATATGATCATAAACATTCAAACCATACGCCGTATTTGACTTCACGATCGCATACTCTTCGTTCTGATACAAGATACTTACCTGTTTAAAATCGGCATACCCTTTATTAATATTATATACACCGATCAGGGAACCTGTCTTACTGACCGCATGTTTCTCAGTAGATTCCGGTTTGATAATATAGCTTCCGGCATGCAGTACGCTGTCATCCAGATAATACTCGGTTTCCGTCTCTTCATAAATGGTCGTTTCCACAAATTCAGTGGACGCATTCCCCTCTTCGTCATAAGTTTCCAGAAGGACACCGCTGTTGCCGCTGTTACCGCCCTTTGTCACATATTCTTTGGGCACGATAAAAAATTCCTTCTCTACTATGGATGAATTTGGGATCTTAAGTCCCTTTTCTTCTTCCAACAGTAATTCAATATCGATAAAGCGGTCCGTGCAGAACGTGACCATGGAATTTGTAAAGGAAAGCTCCACAAAGGTATCTCCTGCTTCATTTTGGAAAGATTTCGTCTTTCCCCATGAAGTGTATTGATTCTTTAAGAATTTAACCTCAACATACTCTTCCTCAACAAGCTGCTCGGCAAGTGACTCATCCTCAACATGGATGATAATAGACCAGTCCTCATCGGTAGAAAGCTTGTACGCCGGATCACCATTGGCCAGAAGTTCGTTATTTACAAGATGTTTCTTTTCATACATCTGTTCAAAATAATCGGACGCAAAAAACAGCCGATCCTCAAAATTT
>CANOCU010000018.1 GCA_947564645.1 uncultured Lachnospiraceae bacterium | reverse complement strand
TATACGGATAATTATCCACATCAAAGACTAACAACATTTAGCAATTACCTAATATTATCAAATACTGCATGTTATGGAAGGATCCCAAACCACCAGATAGCCCAGCCTGGCAGCGGCTGCTCCAAGCTCCATGCTGAGTTTCCTGTATCCTGCCTCATCGCAGCCAAGTCCTGAAAGATCCGCAATGGATCGTTCCGACTTACCCTTTCCTCTCCCATACCGTATCACTCTTTCACGGTACGGCAGTCCGGTAATCTCCTCATAGACTTTCCATAACGCCGGTGTTACCTGCATACAACGGATATCCACGGCATAGACATCCTGTTTCAACACTGCCCGGTGCGTACTCCCGCCACTGTATTCCCTGTGAAGCCCCTCATACATACAGGCGCCATCCTTGTCATAAGCGCCGGCACGGATCTTTTTGTCCGCATCCAGGATCCTGCCGCCCACGATTCCTATCTCTTTGCGCACTGACAAAAGATCCGGCAGATAAGTGATCTCATAGAATCCAAGATGCAGGCTGTGCGCAACCTTCACCTCCCACCCCCGTCTGTGGCAGAAGTCTTCCAGCGCCGCTTTACCTGCCTCATAGGCATAGGTCTTACTGGCCGTATTTTGCGCCGTAGATCCTGCATGACAGCGCCAATGATAAAGAATTTCCGGAATATGCACAAATTTTTGCATAAAATCCTGCAAAATCGTCGTCCTGTACACATGATCCACTACTCTCAATACCAGATCATAGTCCTGTGCACCGTCATATTCCTCCCGCAGTTTCAACCTTTTCATAAGCCCCGCTTCCACTGCCATGAAATGACACACATAATTATTGGATAAGATCAAATCCAGATTAAACTCCGATTTTCTATGCGCAGACGTATAACTGCCGTTATCGTCATCTCTATTTTCAAACTTATCTTCATCCGAATAGAGCAGCGCCGGCTGCTCTCCCTTCTCCCTGCACCTTTGCAGAGCCTTTGCCATATGATACAGGGCATCCGGAGCAAGCAGGTCATCGTGGTCGAGCAACGCGATATAATCTCCCCTGGCCGTCTCGATTCCTGCATTCGTATTTCCCGAGATGCCCTTATTTTCTCTCAAATGCTGATACTTAATACGTTCATCCGCCGTCTCCTCAAGGATTTGTCCAACGGCTTTCTCTACCGACGAGCTGCTGCTTGCATCAACTATGATCAATTCCCACTTTCCATAGCTCTGTCCTCGCACGGAATCGATCATCTCATGTAAAAACACTTCCCTGGTCTCATAAGCCGGTACAACAATGCTGAACAGATCACGGCTATCCGCCGTCTCCTCTCTCTGCTTCTCCAAAACTGCGGCGGACGGCTCCCTGTAGCAATAGCAGTCTCTTTTCTTCTCCTCAATCCGTTCCTTTGCCGCATAATAGGCATGTCGAATTCCGTTTTTCCTGAAATAACGCACGGTTTTGTTGAAATTATCCACACTGATGATCTGCCTGCCCATCGCCACACTCCCAAGCTCTTCTTTCCCCAAAGCTAAAACTTTTGAGTAAAAAACAACCATCGCCCTGCATCAACACAGGGCGATATGCTGCTCTTATCAACTTATAAACTTACATTACTTATGGATAACGTTGAAAATCCATGTATTTCTTCTACGCCCTTAAAGATGCGCCTTCAGATCCTCTGTCAGCTTCTCCAGTCTCGCCTGCGCATCCTCTAAGCTGGTTCCCTTCACGCCCATATAGAACTTGATCTTCGGCTCCGTGCCGGACGGACGCGCACAGCACCAGGAATCATTGGTCAGATCGAAATACAGTACGTTAGACTGCGGCAAACCTGTCTCGCCCGCTTCCCCGGTCTCCAGATTCAGCGTCTTACCCGTATTGTAATCTCTGAACTCCTTCACCTTCAGGTCGCCGAAGTTCTTAGGCGGATCGTTCCTGAGCTTATCCATGATCTCGGCGATCTGCTTCGCGCCGTCAATCCCCTTCATGGTGATCGCATACTGGCTCTCCTTGAAGTAACCGTATTTCTCATACAGGGTGATCATCTGATCCCAGACGGTCTTCCCGTTCTTCTTGCACCATGCAGCCATCTCACACAGACACATAACCGCAACGATGGCATCCTTGTCTCTCGCATGGGTACCTGCCAGACAGCCGTAGCTCTCTTCCAGACCAAATACGTAGTTGTTGGAGCCGCTGCGCTCGAACAGCTTGATCTGCTCGCCGATGTACTTAAATCCTGTCAGGACCTCGATAAACTTCACCTTATAATCTTCCGCGATGGCACGCGTCATATTCGTGGTAACGATGGTCGTCACAAGCGCCGGGTTCTCGGGCATCTTCCCTGTGGCCGTTCTCTCTCTCAGGATATATTCCGCGATCAGCATACCGGACATATTCCCGGTAAAAGGCACATACTCGCCGGACTTCGTATCCAGCGCATAGATGCCCAGTCTGTCCGCATCCGGGTCTGTCGCCAGCACGATATCCGCATTCTTCTCCTTCGCCAGCTTAAGAGCCAGTGTAAATGCCTTGGGATCTTCCGGGTTCGGATAATCCAGCGTGGTAAAGTCGGGATCCGGCATCTCCTGCTCGGGCACCACATATACATTCTTAAAGCCCAGCTCCGAAAGGATCCTTCTCACCGGTACGTTGCCGGTGCCGTTGAAAGGAGAGTAAACGATCTTCATATCCTCGGCCATCTCCTGGATCACTTCCGGATGGATGATCTGCTTCTTCAGCTCAGCCATGTACTTGTCGTCGATCTCCTTACCGATCACCACATAGAGGCCGGCCTTCTTCGCCTCCTCCTTGTCCATGGTCTTCACCGTATGGTAGTCGGTCACATTGTTCACTTCCGTGATGATCTCCTTGTCTCTGGGCGCCGCTACCTGTGCACCGTCCTCCCAATAACACTTGTAACCGTTGTACTCCGGCGGATTATGGCTAGCCGTGATCACGATACCGGAGATACAGCCCAGCTCACGCAGCGCAAAGGACAATTCCGGCGTCGGCCGCAGTGCGTCAAATACGTATGCCCTGATTCCGTTAGCAGCCAGGCAAAGCGCCGCCTCATCCGCAAACTCGGGAGACATTCTTCTGGAATCGTAAGCAATCGCCACGCCCTTCTCCTCGCCGCCCTGCTTCTTTATGTAATTCGCAAGTCCCTGAGTCGCCTTACGGACCGTATAGATATTCATACGGTTCGTGCCCGCGCCGATCACGCCGCGCAGACCCCCGGTACCGAACTCAAGATCCTTGTAAAAGCGCTCTTCGATCTCTTTCTCGTCATTCCTGATCGCCAGAAGCTCCTGCTTCGTCGCATCATCGAAATAAGAGTCCTCCACCCAAAAATTAAATTGTTCCTGATATCCCATTTTTTCCTCCATTTCCGAAGCGTTCCCGTTCTCTTCCACTACGCTCCTACACAAATAAATCAACACTATTATTTTAACACAAGCTTGTTCCAGGAGTAAACCTATTTTGGAAATTCTTGCCGGCTTCCCCATTACAGGCGCCTGTCAGATCTTCAACGCAAAATCGCTCCGATCCAGTGAGAAATTCACATTATAATAGGGATCTCCCTTCTCCAGTACGTCCTTCCATTTCGTCCGGAACTCCTCCGACTCTCTGTCATACCGCGCCGCCTTCTCCCCGGCGTTATCCAGGCCGCGGGAAACGGACTCGAAATGATACAGCTCCGCAAAGGGCGTGAACACATTGACATACCCTGCCTGCCATGCCCGCACACAAAGATCCACATCATTTAGAGAAACGGCAAAATTCTCATCCAAACCTCCAAGCTCTGTAAACAATGTCTTCCTCATCATCAGACATGCGCCCGTTACCGCCATCACATTCTGCGCGTAGCAGAGCCTGCCCATATAGCCCAGATTGTTGCTGCTGACACGATAATGGCTGTGTCCCGCCGTCCTGTGCGCTCCCAGGCCCAGCACCACGCCTGCGTGCTGGATCGTCTTGTCCTCATAGTAGAGCTTTGCGCCCACCGCCCCCACGTCTTTACGCTGGGCATACATCAGCAGTTCCTCGATCCAGTCCAGCGTGATCACCTTCGTGTCATTGTTGAGCAGCAGGACATAGTCACCCTGAGCATTCTCCACGCCCAGGTTATTGATCCTGGAATAATTGAAATCTCCTTCATACGTGATCACCCGGATATTGGCGCTCTCCTGAATCTTCTGATAATACGCATAGATCTCATCAGTCGTGCTGTTGTTCTCCACCACGATGATCTCGAAATTGTCGTAAGTACTCTTATCCAGAATCGACGTGATACACCGCTGCAGATCCTCCTGATGATCCTTGTTGGGGATCACAATGCTCACCTTGGGGTTCCCCAGTATCTCATATTTGATCCGGAAGATCGTCTCGAAAGCTTTGGTCGAAGTGATCTCGAAATTATCAAAGCCCTGCTGTCTCAGACTTGCCGCCACAGCCCCCTTGGCCGCCTCGATGGCATAAGTCTTGGCGTTGATATCGGAAGCCACGCTGCCCGCATGGGAACGCCAGTAATAGAGCAGTTTCGGCACATGCACCACACATTTTGCTTTGGCGGTCAGACGTAAGATCATGTCATGGTCCTGACTGCCGTCAAATTCCGATCGGAACAGGGGCATACACTCTAATAGTTTCCGGTCAAATGCGCTGAAATGACAGATGTAATTATTCGCCCGCAGATTGTCCGGGGCAAAATCCGGTTTAAAATGCAGGGTGATCATATCGTCGATGGTCTTATTCCCCTGAAAAGTAGCCTCGTCACAGTAAATATAATCGGCCCCCTGCTCACTGATCACCTTCCTGTATTCATAGAGCACGCTGGGATGCAGCACGTCATCATGGTCAAACAGCGCAATGTACTCACCGGTCGCCATATCCAGGCAGGCATTGGTGTTGCCGGAGATTCCCTCATTCTTAGCCAGTTTCCGATACCGGATCCTTTCGTCCTTCGCCCCATATTCCCTGCAGATCCGCTCCACCTCGGGATGTCCCGCATCGGAACCGTCCGCCAGGCACAATTCCCAATTCGGATAAGTCTGCGCCGTCACCGACTCGATCGCCTGCCTTAGGAATTTCTCCGGTGTATTGTACAACGGCACCAGAATACTAAATCTGACATTTCCGTCAAATCTGGTCTCCCGCTGTCTCCTGGCCTCCTCCTCATTCGGAAAACTGGCCGTCCCATGCTGGATCCTGGCCTTACGCTCTATCCCCTTGGCATTCAGCTTACGCAGGATCCCTTTCAGATCCCCGTATCTGCCGACCCGCTCCTTCGTGCGGTGTACCCAGTGCACCAGACTCCGCAACGGCTTGGACAGACGCCAGAGTAACGTTCCCTTGATGTCCGCCAGTTTCTTCTCCAGCTCCCTGTTCTTATATTCCTCATCCGCCAGGCGGCCGCTTAAGAACCGGTTCTTCTTCCGTTCCCGCTCATAAGCGTCCCTGTAAAAGCGCAGGGCCTCTTCCTCCGTCATCTGAGCCTGTTCCTTTTGTTCCATACTATCGTATTTCCTTTCTCAACATGCTTTTCCTTATCTAATGTACAATATCTAATGTACAATGCCAGACACGTCAGACTTTCACCTAAACGCCGACCGTTATCTCCTTCTCACTCCACGCAAGTGCCTTCTCCCCCGTCACCTGGTTCGTACATACCATCCCGACCCGGTAGGTCCCGGCCTCCAGATCCTTTTTCAAAACACGCAGCACGAATCCGGCAAGCTCGATATGCTCCTCCCCGCGCAGACTTTCCACCACGTCCCTGCGGCTCCAGTCTGCCGGAACTGCCCGGTAACCCGGACCGCCCATGTCCCCCCGGTCTGTCCTGGCACGGCAAGATCCCGGCTCCGCTTCGCAGGTATCTTTCTGCTCCTTTCTCCGCAGAAGCAGCATCTTGTCATAGAGCGCATTGTCCTCACCCGGCACATAACACCATCCCATGATCCACAAGATATCCGGATCTTCCTCCCATATCTTATGCTGCATTTCCGCCCTGTCTACGATCAGGTACAGACTCTCTTCCCGGATCCGTCCGGACGCCTCGTCATGCAGCGGTGCCACCTCCATCGTACAAAGCGAATCTTCATGGGCAAACTTATAGTTACACCTGTAATCAGATGCATTATCGATCAAATCCTCATGATAGAACGGATCCCTCCCTTCCATCTGCGGATGTCTGGCATAAAGATGTTTCTTTTCCCCAAGCAGCCTTTCCCACTTATTCTCATCAAACTCATCCAGGCCGCGGCTCAATGATTCATGATGATACAGCACCGCATCGTTTCTTAGCACATTATAATATCCGGCCTCTGCCAGTTTAAAACAAAAGTCGACATCATTGTAGGCAACGGCCATCTCCTCATCAAAACCGCCCACCTGCTCATATTTTGACTTCGCCACCAACAGACAGGCCGCCGTCACCCCGATCATATTGTAAGCCACCCGGTTACGGCCATAATAGTAATCTCTGTCATCCTCAAACGTGATTAGTTTATGGGACGGCCCGATCTTCAGATTCGTGATACCGGCATGTTGGATCCGTCTCGTACCGGCATACCACAACTTCGCTCCCACTGCTCCCGTATGTGGCTGAATCGCCTGCCCTACCATTCGTGCAAGCCAGCTTTTTTCCAGAATTTCCATATCGTCATTCAGAAACAGCAACAGATCCCCCTGCGCCTTTGCCGCTCCCATATTGCACATTCTGGAAAAATTAAAGGGCATCTTTTCGTAAAGATACCTAAATCCATATTCCTGCTGCAGTTTCAGGACCCTGTCCCGGTTCTCGCCGGTACTGCCATTGTCCACCACGATCCATTCATAACAGCCGTATTGCGTCTTATTACGAAACGATTTAAGGCACTGTTCCAAAACCTCCGGATGATCCTTTGACGGAATCACCACAGATACAAGCGGATGCGGATGGATATGTCTGTCGGCGCTCTGCGCGCGGACGCAGCGGTCTCTGCCTGATATGGAAGTATCGTAAACAATATGATAAACATCCGGCTCCGGGCCGCATTGCAGACTCCCCCTTCTCCCGCGTCTGTACAGCGCCGCTTCCCTGACGCCTGTATATTCTTTCCCGGCGCCTGTCAGATGCAGCCCCGCCTCCAGTTCCCGGACTAACCCCTGTTCTGCCCGGATAAAGCGCTCCTCCTTCGTATCACACGCCTCAATCGATTCACTCTCCCTGCTGTCAGGTACATACAGCTGATGAAAAAGCACTGCCGGAATGTGACCGACCGCCTCCGCCGCCGGCACACCCCGCAGCTGTTCCTGCCGCATCACTGCTTCTTCCAGATACAGACAGAGATTATAGAATCTTGCAGCCTGTCCGGTGTCCTCATCCTGAAAATGACTGTTGCGGACTCCATCCTCCTGCAGCACATCCATCAGAAAGCTCTCCCGGACCGCAACAAGATGGCCCCAGTAATTATAAGATAACAGGGTGTCCGGAGAGTAACAGGGCTTAAACCATGGCTGCATACGCTGCGACAGATCCTGCCAGTAAAAATCCTCATCCGTATAAGCTATAACACATGATTTATGATTGTCAAAATAAGATTTGATTTCCTTAAATGCGCAGGAACTGAGCGCACCACCGCCATAAGTCAACAGTACGATATCCGATTCCGGTATCCGGACAGCCTGCCAGTCGCTCATCTCCCCACTTAGTTCATCACATCCATAACTACAGCTATTTCTCTCGGACAGCCATTCTCCGTATGGCTGTTTCTGACGCTGTACCTCCTTCGTATAACGCAGAAGACAGGCGTTCTTTTCAGAACACCTGTCTTTCTCCTTATTCTTTTGCAGACGATCCCTTCTGTCCTGCTGCAGTTTCCGAAAGGGTACCGTTGCTTTCCAGAACGGAGTCGCACAGATCCGCTCCAGATTATCGCTCAGATCTGCCTGCCTTCTCTCCGCATCTGCAATTTGCTCCGCCAGTACGATATTCTGTTTACGCTCTTTCTCGTAAGCCGCCGCATAATAGGCCGCCCAATTATACTTTTCTGCTCCTCTGCTCATACGCCAAAAAACCTCTTTTCTGCATATGCTCCGCCGTCTCTGCGGGCAGCCTGGTCACTGCCATACTCACCTGAAGCAGGTTACGCTCCTCACTGTGCAGTCCTTCCAGCGAAATAATAATATTGGGATCCTTAGTCGGAAAGACATAAGTATTCTCTCCTGCCTTACATCCGTTGTTCCGTACCTGTCTGCCTTTCAGAGAAATCACCGTGCCGTTCCATTTCACAGTCTGAAGGTAGACCAGACATTGCTCACTGCCAGGATCGATCCGCAGGGCGCTTCTGCCCCTGCCGATAACCACTTCCAATTCCGTCATGCCTTCCGCAGTCACCCGCACCTGTTCTTCCATGGCCGCATCCAGAAAAAACGACTGTTCTTCCCGAAACCCCTTGCCGGTATCTTCATAGATCTGGATTCTTTCACTGTCATCCGGCCGCCTCTGTTCAAGACAAATATCCTCTATCGTATAGACAGGATAACCGATCGCCTCACGGATCTGCGCCATAGACATATGTCTGCCGGTCACATACTGCTGGAAGGTCATCTCCTGCCTGCGGTACTGCTCCGCCTCAGCCTGCGTAATACCCAGTTTCTCCATAATCAAATCCAGATTTAGCTTGTTGCGCTTCTCATTTTCTAATAAATAACAGTAGATTGCACGAAAAGCGATCTCTCTCGTCTCGATACGCTTCTCAAAACTCCATTCATAATCGATCACCGTCCAGTCGTCACGAATATCACCCGGAATGATAATATTCGCAAAGATCAGATCATAGTCGGCCCTCTTCTGGTCTTCTCCCTGGGAAATCCGCCTCAGATACTCATCAAACAGACCCTGAAATCCGTCCACATCGTTCTTCTCCAGACATTCATCCAACAGCTCCTCCAGCCTGACTCCTTCCACATACGCAAGCTGCAGACAAGGCGTCCCATCCCCTGTTTTCACCAGATTGCACCGATTGATGGATAAGCCGCTTCCTTCATAGCGCGCAGATAATTTGTCCGCCATATCAGCCGTATTCCCGATATGCTGCCAGGCCGCCCTGGATAACGGATGTTTCTCGATCATTTTTCCCTGTCCGCTCTCCCGCTGAACGGTCTTAATGCAAAATTCCTCTTTTCTGTCATTCGAATACTTCACATACTGCTCTTCCAGCCTGGGTCCCAGCAAGAGCATATAAGAATTGGAGAACAGCGGAAACTGTTTCTCCTGTATGATGGTATCAAATACCTTCTTCTCATCAAACAGCTGCAGCCTGTCTCTGTCAAAATTGCGCAGATTTAAGGATAGTTCTCCCACTTGCGGCAGCCTCTCATCAGAATACAGGCTTGTCATAAACTTATAATCCGGATAGGGATAGTACATCTGTGCCTCTGCAAATCCACATTTCCTGGCAATCTCAAGCAGTCCGTCCCTCGTAAACGTCCTCACCACACCGCCGTCAGGATAGTTCTCCAATCCGGCAAAATAGGTCCCCAGATGGTCTTCCCTGCACCCTGCCCAGTATTTCAGGCCAAATTTATTCTCTATGGCAATCGCGATATGTCCCTCCGGCTTTACATGCCTCTTGAGGATATTCAGGAAGCTCTCATAGGGCTTGTCGGACTGAATATACGCCTGTGCATATTCAAACACGCCGATCAGGCAGACATAATCATAATCCGTGGCAAGATCCGGTTCGATATCCTGAAAATTTCCCACATGGATCGTCACATTGTCAGCATCCATGTGGCGATAGGCATTGATCCTGCTACGCTTAC
This sequence comes from uncultured Lachnospiraceae bacterium, assembly GCA_947564645.1. GTDB lineage: Bacteria > Bacillota > Clostridia > Lachnospirales > Lachnospiraceae > UBA3282. The sequence goes on along the minus strand of CANOCU010000018.1, from coordinate 50,065 downwards.
CCGACAGATCGATACATGTCACCTCTCCTGCCTTTCTGGCAAGCGCACCCGTGATCGCCCCACAGCCTGCCCCGACCTCCAATACCTTCATATCCTTCGTGACCGGCAGCCACTCTACGATATTCTCGCGCAGAGCAGACAGATGATAGAGGATCGGCCAGCTTTGCTTCTCCTCAATGATACGCTGATATTCCACCGTGGAATAATTGCGGGCAATCTGCAGAAGCTCATCTTCCACCTCACCGTCACAGTAATAGTCTTCCCCCGGATAATGTGTCAGATCCAGCCTGATCTTACCGATCTCTTCTATCCTACTTTCCGCCATCCCTTTTTACCTCTATCTTAGAATTCATATCATAAAAGCCAACTGTATTTTTATCTGAAATAACCGTCAGATTTAGCACATCATACAGCCTGTGATAGACGGTAAAATCATCCTCCTCGTAACCGGTCACGCCCAGGGAAAGCAGATATTCTCCCCCTTGCAGATCCATCTGTTGTGTAAAATTCACCTCATAGACTTCTTTCGCCTTCACCGGATCGAGAAAGGCCTTCTCAAACATGGTATTGGTACCCGTGATCTCCGTCCCACGCACATTCTTGATCGTAAAAGCAAAAATAGGCGCCTGGAGATCTTCCATCATCTGCACCTTCATATGGATCGTGAACGGATTCCCCTTTAAGATCGCGGAGGTTGTAATCCCCTTATCGTCATAGATATAGTACTCTGTGATCACGGCTTTCTTCGAACCATATTCCAACAGTTCAGGATTCTCCGCAATACCGCCGCCTGCCGATGCACCGGAGCCATTCTGACCGGAAGGATCAGCGTCCTGCGCCGCTTCCGCCACCTTCCGGGACGTCGCGCCCCCTTTGGCCTTCACGGCATTTCGCAGCTGCTCATCGTCAACCAGTCGCTCCTGCGCCTGCTCTGTTTCCGGTACGACATACTGCCCTACAAGCACCTGCTTATAGGTGTCGATCATTTCTTTCGCCGACCCCTCTCCCAGCTTCGTTCCCTGGTTTAAGAGTACTACCCTGTCACAGTATTTACTGATGCTGCTCAGATCATGACTGACAAAAACGATGGTCTTACCCATCTCCTTAAATTCCTCGAATTTATGATAACATTTCGCCTGGAAGAAAACATCTCCCACCGACAATGCTTCGTCCACGATCAGGATCTCCGGATCGATATTGATCGCCACCGCAAAGGCAAGGCGGACAAACATGCCGCTGGAATAAGTCTTTACGGGCTGATACACATAGTCTCCGATATCTGCAAATTCAAGAATAGAATCCAGCTTCTCATCGATCTCTTTCTTCGTGAAACCGATCATGGTCCCGTTCAGATAGATATTCTCGATGCCGTTGTACTCATTGTTAAACCCTGCACCGAGCTCCAACAGTGCAGAGATCCGTCCGTTTACCGTCACATTGCCCCTGGTCGGGTTCAGGACTCCGGTAATGATCTTTAAGAGCGTGGACTTGCCGGATCCGTTCGTTCCGATGATGCCGACACACTCCCCCTGCCTGATTGTCAGGTTAATCCCCTTCAGGGCATGATGTTCTCTGTGATGCTTCCCGCGCCCTATCCCGAGCGCTTCTTTCAGACGGTCCGAGGGCTTGTCATACAACTTATAAACTTTTTCGACATCCGTCACCTGTATCGCAATATTATCCATAATTACCTCTTAGTCAGAGTACATCCGCAAAATGCACCCGCATCCTTCTGAAGACCAACGTCCCGATACAAAACAGGCTGATCGTAAAAATCCAAAAGTAAGTAGACGAATAAAAATGCTCCCAGAACCATACTTCCTCATAGATAGCGCTTCTGTAGCCATTGACAATATACACCAGTGGATTCAGCTTAAACAGCATCTTCATATTATCCGTCTTCAACATCGTAATGCTCCACAGGATGGGCGTCGCCCACATACCGATCTGCAGCGCTATGGCAATAACCTGCTGTAAGTCCCTGATGAAGACCACAAGCGCACAGGTAAGATAGCTCATGCCGAGCACAAGCAGGAACAGGCAGAAACTGTAGTAAATCAGCTGCAGCGTATACAGATTGGGATAATAACCGTATCCTATCGATACGCATAGCAATACTACTACAAAGAAAACATGGATAAACGTAGCCGCGATCACCTTGATGATCGGCAGAATGCTGATATTGAACACCACCTTCTTAACCAGATAATTATATTCGATCAAAGCCATGGTGCCCTGCGTGATCGCCTCAGAAAAATAGAACCAGGGTACCAGACCGGCGGTCAGATACAGTACATAAGGCACCTCCAGCCCGCTCGCCACCAACTGGCTCCTCGTGTCAAAAACCTTGTCAAAAACGATCCAATACATTAACACGGTGACGACCGGCTGTGCCGTTGCCCAGATAATGCCGAGATAAGAACCGGCGTATCGATTCTTGAAATCATTCTTCGCCAGCTTCCAGATCAGTTTCCTGCTCTGAAAAAGCTCTGCCGGAATGGTCAGTATCCTCTCGTAATAAATCGTAAAGATAATGCAGGTAAAGGCGATCAGAACGCAGCCGCTGACTTTCTTCATCTGCTCCGTCACCTGATCCGCCAACGGGTTGTGATGATGTACGAGCACAGCCGCCAGGATCAGACCAAGCGCCCAGAATATGGCAACACCGACCGACTTCTTAGGCGTTTTTACCTTCTTCGTAGAATGATTGATATACTCTGTTTTTTCCACATTCGAATTTCTCATTTACGATATTTCTCCGTATACTCGGCAAGTCCGCCCCACTTCGGATCCTTCTCGGACATGATCAGCTGCGTGCCTTCCGGGATCGGCCATGATATACCAATGTCCGGATCGTTCCAGATAATGCCGCCTTCATCATTCGGATGATAAAAATCCGTACATTTGTAGGCAAACTCCGCATAATCAGACAATACAAGAAATCCATGTGCGAAATTCTTGGGAATGAAAAACTGCTTTCGGTTCTGCGCCGAGAGCACTACACCATGCCACTTCCCATAGGTTGCAGAGCCTGGCCGCAGATCCACTGCCACATCAAAAACCTCACCGCTCACAACCCGGACCAGCTTATCCTGCGGAAAATTGATCTGAAAATGCAAACCGCGAAGTACGTTCTTCGTCGATGCTGACTGATTATCCTGTACAAAGATCTGATCGATCCCCGCTTCCTTAAAGTCATTATAATTATAGGTCTCCATAAAATAGCCGCGGGCATCTCCGAATACGGTCGGCGTGATCACCTTAAGTCCCTCTATCTCACAAATCTCTACTGTTATTTTACCCATAATATCCGATTATCCTTTCTGCTTCTTGTCCCATTCTACCTCTGAATCACGTAAAGCATCCTGAGATCTTCTCCGCTTTCTGCCTGCTCTCTACTGATCCTCATCGCCACCGACGGGCACGTTACCGCTGTCCCCGTTGATCACCCCGGAATAGCCGGCCGCCCCCCTGGAATGGTCGATGGAAGTATCGATATTCATATAACACAGATTCAGATCCACATTCGTCTCGATGCCGTCTACCGTTCCCCTGGAGGTATACTGCCACATATGATAATACTCTTCATAGGCAGGAATATCCGTATATTCGGCAAGCCAGGTCTTGTAGTCGGACAACTCCTTCATATCGACCTGCTCGTTGAGCCAGTTTCTGGAACCGTATATACCGGTTTCATAGCCGGCAGCGCTTATCGTTTCCAGGAACGCCTTGTGTATCTTCGTCCTCTCACCGGTCTCTAGCCAGTCCGCCCGGCCGCTGCCGCCCGCGCTCTCACTGTCTAAGAAGACCGGATAATCCACATCATACTCCTCGATCAGCCGGATCACCATGCTGGCCTCTTCCACGGCCTCCACCTCATCTACAGCCTGCGTAAAGAAGTACACGCCCACGGGAATATCCGCCGCTATGGCGCCCCTGATATTCTGCTCATACAAGGGATCCAGGACAAGCGCACCACTGGATGCACCGCGATACCCGCATCGTATGATCGCAAATTCCACACCGGCATCCTTGACCTCTTCCCAATCGATCGTCTTATTCCACTTGGAGACGTCAATGCCCAGTTTCGCACTTCCTTCCGCTAGTTTCAGGCCTGTATCCTCAGTGCCGTCCGCATCCTCTGCCGCCCCGTTTACACCTTTATCCTCTTTCTCGGCGTCTATATCGTCTTCCGTCATGATCAAATACTCTATGTCATCCAGTACCTGATACTCGATCTCCTGCTTGATCTGGATCGAGGTGATCGTATTCGGAACCTGATACCCTTCTGTCTCTTTTAAGGAAACATTGTACTCTCCGGCCCGCAGTCCATCAATATAGACGATACCGTCCTCATCATTGTCAGTATATTCTCCCACATCCCGCAGCTCGACTACAAAAGGAGTTCCGGTCACCAGACTGCCCGTGCTGTCCACGATCATAATACGAAGATCTTTTGCTACCGAACTCATCATCAGAAACACACTTCGTCCGGAATAACTCTCAATACTCTTAAATTTGACTTCTGGATCAAAAAAAGTCTCATCCTGGAGAAAAGCGGAAAGATTGCTGCCTCTCTGCCTGCCATCTTCCTCTCCCCCGTCCAGCATCACCGCCGCTTCGGTCTGCTCCTTGGCCGTGATGCCCAGTTTCTGTTTCACCTGATCAAGATTTGCTGCCGCGAGCGCTCCCGTCAACACCACGAACAAAAACACGATCGCAATCAGCATTCTTTTCATTTTCTTAGAGCCCATTCGCAACCTCAATCATATAATGCCCATAATTTGTCTTCATCAATGGTTCCGCCAGCTGTAACAGCTGTTCCCTGGTGATAAATCCTCTCTTATAGGCAATTTCTTCTATGCAGGAAATATACAGGCCCTGCCGCTTCTGGAACGCCGCCACAAAATCCGCCGCATCGAGCAGAGAATCATGGTTCCCCGTATCCAACCAGGCAAAACCACGACCCAGCGTCTCCACCCGCAGATCCCCTCTGCGCAGATACTCATTGTTAATGCTTGTGATCTCAATCTCCCCCCGGGCCGAAGGCTTCACATTAGCCGCGATCTCCACAACGTCATTGTCATAGAAATACAGTCCCGGAACTGCATAATTACTCTTCGGATGCTCTGGCTTCTCCTCGATGGACAAGGCTCTGCCCGTCTCATCAAACTCCACTACGCCATATTCCCTCGGGTCTCTGACATAGTATCCGAAAATAGTCGCGCCATTCTCTCTCGCTGCCACTTCCCTGAGCACTTTGGAAAAGCTCTGCCCGTAGAAAATATTATCGCCCAACACAAGCGCGACCCTGTCGCTGCCAATAAAGTCTGCGCCTATGATGAAAGCATCCGCCAGTCCCCGCGGATGTTCCTGCACCGCATACTCCATCCGCAGTCCCAACTGCTCACCGGTGCCGAACAGCTCCCGAAAAGACGGAAGGTCTCTCGGTGTTGATATGATCAGGATCTCCCTGATCCCTGCCAGCATTAAAGTGGACAGGGGATAATAGATCATCGGCTTATCATAGATCGGCATGATCTGTTTCGAAACAGCCTTGGTCAACGGATACAGCCTGGTACCCGAGCCTCCCGCAAGAATAATTCCCTTCATTGAATCTGCCTTGTCCTTCCTCTTCCATCCGTTTGGATCTTCTTCTCTCTATACCTGATACATCTCCGAATAATACTTCTGATAATCGCCGCTCGTCACGTTCTTCATCCACTCTTCATTCTCAAAGAACCACTGGATCGTGCGGCGTATTCCTTCCTCAAACATGGTCTCCGGCTCCCAGCCGATCTCCTGTCTGATCTTATCCGGCGCTATGGCGTATCTTCTGTCATGTCCCTTGCGGTCCTCCACATAAGTGATCAGCTGCTCGTTGACAAGTTCCCTTCTCGGATCGTCATCCGGCAGCATCTCCTGCAAAGTCCTGATGATGATCTTGATGATCTCGATATTCTGCTTCTCGTTATGACCGCCCACATTATACGTCTCAAACAGCCGGCCCCGCTCCTGCACCATGTCGATCGCCTTGGCATGATCCTCCACATACAGCCAGTCACGCACATTCTTACCGTCACCGTAGACCGGCAGCTTCTTCCCCTGCAGCGCATTGTTGATGATCAGCGGGATCAGTTTCTCCGGAAATTGATATGGTCCGTAATTATTGGAACAGTTGGTAATATTGGCCGGAAAATGATAGGTATCCATATAGGATCTCACCAACATGTCCGAGCCTGCCTTGCTTGCCGAATAAGGACTGTGCGGCGCATAGGGCGTCGTCTCATAGAAGTAGCCGCCGTCCTCCTCCAGGGATCCGTATACCTCATCCGTAGAGACATGCAGGAACCGCTTCCCTTCCTTAAAACTGCCGTCCGGCAGCTCCCACGCCGCCTTGGCACAGTTAAGCATCACCGCCGTACCAAGCACATTGGTCTGTACAAACACTTCCGGATTCCTGATGCTCCTGTCCACATGAGTCTCCGCCGCAAAATGTACGACCCTGTCGATCTCATTCTCTGCAAAGATAGCTGCGATCAAATCTTTATCACAGATATCCGCCTTCACAAAGGTATAATTGTCCCAATCTTCAAATTCCTTCAGATTCTCCAGATTTCCCGCATAAGTCAGAGCATCCACGTTAATGATCCGAATCTCCCTGCCATACTTGCGAAACATATAGTGAATATAATTGGATCCGATAAATCCGGCTCCTCCCGTTACAAGATACGTTCTCATATCTGCCTCCTTTTTCTAATAGCAAATCGTCCCATGCCGCAGTCTTCAGATGAACTTCTCTTTACACTAACCTCCATTCATCTGCTCTGCAGATGCTCAAATCTGTGCGGAGAATGCCTTGCTTTTGGGCATTCTCCTGCGTGAGACTTAGAACTTCTTCGCGAAGCAGCCATTGCTGCGAGTGATTAGAAGTTCTTCTCACGCTAACCTCCATGATTCCGCTCAGCGGAATCTAAACTCCAAAAACAAACTTCTCACACTATGATACCGCCACTTCACCCCAAATTGCAACTCCTAATAGTGCAGATAGCTGATATTCATATCCACATCACCGCTGATCCCGCTGACTTTCCCCCTGGAAGAGTACTGCCACATATCATATCGCGTAGCCGTGTAAGTCGGCGCACTGGCATACTGCGCCAGCCAGATCTTATAGCCTGTCAGGCTGCCTGTATTGATCTTCTCGCTAAACCAGGTCTTATTTGCATAAATTCCCGCAGCATAACCGGAATTTTGTATGGTCGCACAAAATGCTTTACACACTGCGGTTCTGGCTTCCCTGCTGATCCCGTCGCCCCGGCCGCCACTGGCTTCCACATCCAGGAAAACAGGATAATTCAATCCATAGCCGCTAACCAGGCTTAATGCCATTGATGCTTCTTCGACAGCCTCCACTTCATTGACCGCCTGGCTGAAGAAGTACACGCCTACTTTCAGCCCTGCCGCTTTCGCGCCTTTGATATTGCTTCTGAATTTCGGATCTTCCACCAGCACGCCCGTCGAAGAACCCCGGTATCCGCACCGGATAATAACATAGGATACCCCGGAATTTTTCACCGCATTCCAGTCAATATTGCCGTTCCATTTCGATACGTCGATTCCCATACTGCCCGAGTTGGAGGACATCCTTCCGTCGCTGCCGAAACTGTATTTGGCTCCCTGGATCACCTGTTCTCCCGTCACATAATTTCCGTTTTTATCGTAAAAATATACACTGCCGTCGATCGTCTGCCAACCGGTATATCTGTAGGCGGATGCCTCGGATGATTTCTTATAGAATTTATCGTACTTTTTGTAATCATCGTAAACAGCTTCCTGATATGCCCCGGCAGCGTCCAGATAATACATCTGGTTCCCGTCTTTATCTTTCAGTTTGGCCTTCCCGTCCACTGTTGCGCTTTTCTTCACGGTAATCTTATAGCCGGCAGAAATATTCGTCGCTTCGGCGCATACCGCCCTGATCTCTACGGTTCCTTCCGCCACACCGGTGACCACACCTTTATCATCCACGGTCGCGACCGCCGTATTGGCGCTTGTCCATGTCACCTTCCCGTCTTTCGGCTCCGTCCTGGCCGTAAGCGTGATCGTCTTGCCGACTGCCACTTCCTTGTCACCGCTGATCTCGATCTTCGTATACGTATTCTGATCCGTATCCTGTACCGTCACATTGCAGACCAGATCCTGATTGCCGTCTGCAGCCTTCACCTTCGCCGTGATCGTCGCACTGCCCACACCGACAGCCGTGACGCTTCCTCCCTTAACTGTCACTACGGATGTATTGCTGCTCACCCAATCGACCGACTGCACCTCTCCGGCCGTAACCTGTACCATAAGAGAAGCCGCCGCTCCCTTTTTCAGGGTCAGACTCGTACTGTTCAGGGTAACTTTTGTTTTCACGGGGGTTTCAGGATTCCCCGGGTTCTCCGGTTGATCCGGCTCGGAAGGCTGCTCTCCTGACGCTGTCACCTTGACGCTGCAGGACGCCCGCTCCGTTACCCCTTCTATCGTGGCCTCCGCAGTGATCGTCGTCTCTCCCTCGCTGACAGCCGTGATATTCCCGTTGCCGTCCACCGAAGCAATGCTCGGCGCATTGCTGATCCAGACAACATCCGGATAAGCGTCACTGCCGCTGATATATACGCTAAGGGCAGTGGTCTCACCCTGCTTGAGCGTAAGGCTGCTGTTGTCGAGAGCGACCGCAAATTCCACCGCAGGCTGATCCGTTCCCGTGTTATCCTCTGTCAATGGCGTCTCGGCGGACAGCATGGTTACGTCCCCGGACTCCACCAGTTTTCTGTAGGCGCTGCTGACCGTCCACGGATCCGGGATATTCTTCTTATCGACTTCCGTGTAAACAGTCTGTCCTTCACCGACCGGCGTTTTGGTAGATTCCACCCATTCCACCGTATCCTTCAAGGCGGACTCCACCACCGTATTCTGTATAGCCGTATCCTCCGCCGCCGCATTTACCTCCGCTTCGGTCTTAACCTCATCCGCCACGTCCACTTTCTTGTAGGTGATCGTATCCGTGACCTTCACGCTGCTGGCGGAAGAAGGAAGTTTATACTCTGCATATTTACTATCCGCAAGAGGCTTGATCTTCACATTGTAGTTCCCCGCTGCAACGTCTGTCTGGTAAATGATTCCGTCCCTGTCCTCATCCTTCAGCCCGAAGGTCTTCTGGCTGCCTGACACCTCTACTTCAAAAGGTACGCTGCCGATCAGTTTGCCCGTCGCCTTATTGACAAATTTTATTTTCAGATCCGACTTGATACTGGTAAGATTAAGAACAACCTCGATCGAACCGTTCTTATCCTGCTCTTCCTTCACTTCTTCCGTCTCTTTCTCCTCTTCCTCCTCCAGTTCCACCATGTTCGCCAGTCTGGCGGATTCCGACACGGCAAGAAGGCCGCTCTCCCCGATCACGGAGATACCCTCCATCTCCTCTCCTACCGACGCAAAGGCATCTACCTGTTTCGCAACAGATCTGGCATTGACATAAAGCCCGCCGGCCAGGAAAATACCTGCCAGCACCACGATACCAAGCATCGCTACCATCATATCCATTGTGCTCATATGCGTCAGGAAATCCCTGATCCGTGTGATCATTCCCTCTCTTTCATCTTCATATGCATCATATTCATACTCTTCATCTTCATACTCATCGTCTGCATACTCGCCATATTCGTACTCTTCATCCTCATACTCGTCGTCTTCGTACTCCTCATCCTCGTACTCATCGTCTTCGTACTCTTCATCCTCGTACTCATCGTCTTCGTACTCTTCATCCTCGTACTCGTCGTCTTCGTACTCTTCATCCTCGTACTCATCGTCTTCGTACTCTTCATCCTCGTACTCGTCGTCTTCGTACTCTTCATCCTCATACCTGTTGTTTCCGTATCTGCCGCCGGAAGATCTTCTCCGTTCAGGTCCGGCAGATCGGTTCTTTTTCTGATATGCCTCTATCGTTTCGTCATCCAGGCACAGAAACTCCAGCGTATCTCCCGTGACGCTGTCCTCATCTTCCTCGTCAAATCCTTCGTCTTCCTCAGCAAAAAACTCTTCTATGAAAGCGTCTTCCCGATTTGCTTTATGTATTCTCTTTTTTTCGTTATTTCTTTTTCTCTGCATTCCATACCCCTTATCAGCTTCTTCTGTCATGATACCTGTTTTGGACGGTCTTGTCGTCAAACCGTCGAACACAGATCTGATTTCAAGTTCACTTCACGTCCTCCGAGAATATATCTTATGTAAACTCTCTCCGTAAATAAGCCTGTAACATTATAGCATAGAACCGCATTACATTCAAGATTTTTTGGCTTTGTGCCGTTTTTACAACTATTTTGAAGAGATTTACATAATATTCTTGTATTCCGCGATAGTTTACATCACTAAATACGTCATTTTACGTTATATCCGCTTGACTTTATCCACCATAACTGACACAATACAAGAACAACCTTACAATTTCAATATTTGCAACAGTTTCAACATTCACAATCATTTGCAACGTTCATTTTATTTTGAGGAAGGGAAGATAGATCATGATGTATATGCACTACTGTAAGAGTTGTCAACGAGTTTATATGCTTAACGGACATAAACAGAAATGTCCAAAATGCCGCAAAGGGATCAGTGAACTGAAAATCTCTTACATGGATTACGTAACTATGAATCAGGAAGCCAGACAGCAGTTTTGCAGCTGCTGTGCTGATGATGACCAACTACAAATGCTAAGCACTACATATCGTATGTATAAATATAGTAAATGGTACAAGGAATTGCAGACCCAGCTGCCACAGACCACGATCATCACCTACCCATTAACCGACCGTACTTCACAGACAAAGAAAATATCACTGGTATGATTCTGGTCCGGTGTAGCTGACTCAAGCGGCTGATCAAAGAGCGTGCCCAGAAGCTCCCTGTTTTTTGGATGCGCTCTTTTCGCGTCTATGGTAATCTTACGGTCATAATTCTATAAGATTTTATTAAAAAACATGGAAAACATGGATTTTTATTCTATTTCATAGTAAACTGATACCATGTAGATATGGTAAGCGACTTCACCGGTCTATAAGATCTTAAGAAAGAGGTACAAGCTATGAACCAGGATAAGAAAACAGAAAACAGACAGAAAGCTGCTCCGGAGGAACAAAAGCATTTCCACTTCAGTATCCATCTTGTTCTTCTGGCTGCCATCGTACTGATCGCAGGTTTTTCTGCTTACAGATTATATATATGGAATAAGGGCGTCCCGTCGGATTATGATCCGAATTACCAGACCACCGATTTTGATACGGAGGCAATGGACAATATCATCCCTCTGGCCCCGGATAAACTGGAGGGCCACGAGGATGACGGCGTGACCACGATCCTCTGCCTCGGCGATGATCCCTTCTCGCTGGATCGGGGAGATAACGGGCTTTCGGAACTGATCGCTGCCAAGACAGGCGCCACCGTATATAACGGTTCTTTTACCGGCACCACCATGGCCGCCCAGCTTGACGAATATAACGACGGCTACATTATGGATGCTTTCTCCTTTTCTTACGTTGCAAAGAGTCTGGCATCCGGAGACTTTGAGCTGATGAAGACTGCCGCAAACTACAGTTATGATGAAGCCTTCCCCGAGAATACGGCCATGCTGGCATCCCTGGACATGAACACCATAGACCTGATCTGCATCATGTACGACGCCAGCGATTACATCAACAAAAGGCCGTGTGACGACCCCAACGATCCTTATTCGATCATAACCTATACCGGCGCGCTGCGAGCCGGCGTAACCGCCATACAGGAGGCCTACCCTCATATCCGCATTGTCGTGATGTCCCATACTTTCTGTCATAACATCAATGAGGAGGGCAACTTCGAGAACGCAGACAGAATCGATCTGGGCCACGGTACGATAAGCCATTATCTACAGAAAGAACTGGATGCTTCCAGTGAATGCGGAATTTCCTTTATCGATAACTTCTATGGCGCCATCAATGAGGACAATTATCTGGACTACATGACGGATTACATTCATTTCAACGATGCCGGGCGCAACCTCCTGGCAGACAGATTCGTGCAATGTATCTTCCCCGCTTCGCAGGAATCCGAATAAATGCGAAAGGCATACCGCAGCTTGCCATACACTGCAGTATGCCTTTTTTCTATAAATATTCTCCAACTGTGCGGGGATGTTCTTCGATCAATACTCCACCGAAAACAGTTCCTCGAAATCAAACCGGTCGATCACATCGCGCATCCGTTCCAGTTCTTCTTCCATCTGCCCGCTGTCTTTCACCTCACATTCACCGTTTGCGAAGCACTCCGTCATATAATAATTGATATCGCTATGGTAGTGAATCTCATCGGCATAGTTATTCAGATCCGTCACGATCCATTCCTGATTGGGAAAGAAAAACATGCGCACGTTGTCATAGGAAAGCAGCCTGTCCGCAATATATTGAAATTCCGCAAGCGTCGCCTCCAGATGATTCTCACGCATAACATCATTCCAGAACAAAATACTGCCCGGGGGAAAGAAGACATAGAATACGGTATCCGGATTCTGCTCGATATAAGGACAAATATTCACATCAAGATTCCTGCCGGTACTTTCCAGATAAGCATTCGCAGGCGTCTCGACTTCTACGGCCTCCGGCTGCTCATAATTGTGCATGACCCACTGGATATTGTAGTATTCATCCGTCCACCAGCTCTGATAGACCGTGGCAAGATCCGTCTTATCCGGATCCGCAACCGGTCTTAAGATGTAATTCAACACCACGTCCTTGTTAAAAAGATACTGTATGTCATTGATCAGATTATCATCATACAGATAATAAGGAACCGGATACTTGGTCTCCTCCACACCTCCCGTGCAGGTCGATACATCGATTCCCAGAAAGACCGTGCTCACCTGATTATCACTGTCAAAGATCAGTTCCATGATATTAGACTGATCCTTAGGAAAAGCGCCGCTGTAATTGAGCTTAATCGTGTGAAGCCCCATCAGCTGCTCAAACCAGTTTGTATTAAAATTGACCGTCATCGACGACCCCAGAATCACACTGTCATACTCCATATTCTTCGCCATTCCGGGATTCTGGGAAAGCTGATTGTCCACCAGATACGGAAATTCATCCAACGGTTCATGATACTGGAAAAAAGGATCCACGTAGATCACGAGAGCCGCCACCAGGACAAAAAACATACCGATCACACACACTACGGATAAGACCCATTTCTTGTATTGATTCATTGCGACAGCATAGCCTTTCTTATATTTCGATATTTAGAAATTATAATACAGGAATGTACTCACTTCCGAGAATGTAAGCACACACCAGAGAGCCAGTACGGCGAATACGACCACGGATCCCACACGATACCTCACCCGCTCCATCCGCTCAGCCGCATCTTTGCCGATCATTGTCAGATAAAGCCCAAGCGCCAGCATCGCCCACATCAGGATATACCTGCTCCAGGCCATATTATCCAGCTTAAGAACCTTCAGCACATACCAAAATTCATCCAGTCTGAAGCAGTCTGCCAGTTCCATGGATATTTTCTGCACCGGCCCCCTCACGGCAGTGAGTAACAGCTGATTTGCCTGCGCCACGCTTTCAGCCCGGAAATATACCTCCGACGCCGCCACATAGAAGATCAGCAGCACACGTGACACTATTGTCATAACTTTGTGTCTTAACAGAACGATCCCAGACAAAGCTGCCGTTTCCTGCACCGGATTCCTGGCCGCTTTACGCCGCTGTCTGCCCCTTTGCCAGAATCTTGTTGCCACATACAACACGCCCTGTGTCAGGGCCCACGCCAGATAATGCCATCCTGCACCATGCCACAGTCCGCTCAAAAGAAACACAAGCATCAGATTCCCATACATTCTGGCCTGTCCCCTGCGGTTTCCCCCGAGCGGTATATACACATATTTCGTGAAAAAACGGCTCAGCGTAATGTGCCACCTTTTCCAGAAATCAACGATATTCACTGCCTTATAGGGAGAGCGGAAATTGGCCGGAATCTCCATACCAAGCATCCTGGCGATTCCTCTGGCCATGTCACAGTACCCGCTGAAATCAAAATAGAGCTGCAGAATATAGAACAGTGCAACCAACACCGCATCCGCACGTCCAAGCGCGGCTATATTGGCATATCCGTAATCTACTCCCGCCCCGAAAGTATCCGCAAGCAGCACCTTCTTCGCCAGTCCGAGAATAAAAAGGCCGCAGCCATTCGCAATCTTCTCCCACTGCACACCCTGTCTTCCCATCTTAGCAAACTGCGGCAGCATCTCGTTATGATTGACGATCGGTCCGGCGATCAGCTGCGGAAAAAAGGCCACGAACAGGGCGTAGTCGATCAGCGAACAGTCTCTTACCTCGCCCCTGTAAGTATCCACCACAAAGGAAATCTGCTGAAAGGTAAAGAAACTGATTCCCAGCGGCAGAAGAATGTTACGCAGGGCGATCGAGCTGCCAAATACTCCGTTCACCGTTGTCAGGAAAAAATCAAAATACTTAAAATAGAACAGCACACCCAGATTGGCCGTCACTGCCATGACCAGAAGTCTTCTGTCCTGCCTGCCGGACAATAGCCTGTGAAAAAGATAATTGCCTGCAATGCTGCATATCATGATCAGCAGGTAAGACAGGTTGAAATACCCGTAAAACCAGAAAGACATGGCGACCAGAAACACCTTGGCCGTCTGCTCCCGCTGCAGACGCAAAAGCCCGTAATAGCCAAACAGGCATACCGGGAAAAACAGGAATATAAAAATATAGGAATTAAACAGCATATTATATCTCCCTATCCCGATAGATCACAAACTCTCCGACCTGCCCGAACCTCTCATAGCCGTACTTTATCAGCGGTTCCGTGATCTCCCGGTCCTCCTTCAATATAATATAAGCGCAGGGATACTCTCTGGCCAGCTCTACAAAGGCCGGTGTATCGATCACTTCCGCCTGCTCCATCGCCTCATACATCGGATGATGATAATCCCATCTGGCGATCAGCATTTCCCGCCCGTAAGGCAGTTCGATATTCGTACTGTACTGCCGGATATAATAGATCAGGTCCGCCGGCACCAGGACCGTGATACGCCCCTCCTCAGGCTCGATCAGATCCACGATATCGATCGTCTCCTGCGGAAGATGCCAGACATTCTCCGCCTTCGAAATATTCTCACTGTCATAGACATAATCACCGCACAGTATGACCACCGCACACGCAGCGGCTACACCGATCCTGCGATGCCCCCTGCACAATCTGAGCATACCGTAGGCGCTGACCAAACTCATCTGCAGCAGCCACAGCAAACGGTAGTAAGTCTCCGAATCATCAAGCAGCCGCACAAACAGCTTGCGAAACAACGGACAGAAAAACAACAAAAGCAACAACGTCGGCGCATAGACAAAAACAGCCCTGCGATGCCTGTCCTTCTCCGCAAACCACAGATACGCCAGAATGCCCAGATAAAGAAAAGCCAGATATCTGTGCTGATGAAATCCCATATAGTTTTTGAAAATAACAACACTCTCTAAAAAAATACCCCACATAACCGTTCTCCGATTTCAACACAGACACCCCTAAAGCGGGCGCCGCCTTGCACTGCGCCTATGGCAGACTTTTTATGGAAGCAGATAACTGTATCCGATAATTAGATACGCCAATACATAGAATGCATTGGGGATGCAGACTGCCCCCATTTTGATCACCACTTTAAAATCCCGCTCCACAAACGCCAGACACACTGCCGTCAGAGCCATCAGAATGAACACCAGGAAGACGGCTATGGAACTGCAGATACCCGCAGTGATGTTAACACAGATCAGCAAAAACCACAATCCCGGCCCGGCCCCGGCACGCTCCCGCTTTGCATCCATCCTGCCGCGACCATCCTTCTTTCTTCTGTCCATGCCGCTGTAGAGCAGCAGGAAAAGCCAGAGCAGCGCAGGGATCACCAGACTGCCTGCCACCGCCTTGCCCTGCCAGGTTCTTGTCAGGAAGAAGGTTTCGTTCGTATAGATCGACACATTGCCAAAAATCTGAAACACCGCCATCAGGATCATGAAAAGAGGTAGATTCTCCCTGCAATTCCACTCCTGCTGCCGCTGATCAGAATCCGTTGTCTGTACAGACTCCTCCCGCCCGCCAAACAAGATCCTGCCGATCTCATAATAGACAAGATAAGTCAGCGGGATCAGCACAAACGGCAGGATCGTATGCGACAGGATCGTCGCATGGATATGGCTCTTCTTCGCCACGAAGGCAACCCACATCGGAAAGACCGCCATCGCATGTCTGATATCCAGACCCGTATGCCTGCCTGTCAAAGGCAGGATCGTATACATCGTATCCGCCTGCTGTGCGATCAGCGAAGCGGTCACATAATAGGCATCGTCCCCGTCAAAAGAAGCATAAGCTGCCGCTTTATACAGTTGGAATCCCAGCAAAAGCAGAAACACGATCCATTCAATCCTCTCTGCCCGGGACATGCGCCGGATACAATCCATAAAGGAATACCGCTTTCCCTGCTGCCCAAACTTCCTTCGCCGGTACGTAAGCCACGTGCCTGCCGCAGCGCAAAGAAGACTGAGCGCCATAAAACAATTGGATGCCAAAATAAAATTATCATATCTTACAAATAATACCACCGGGATCGTCACCAGACCAAACAGCGCCCACATGGTAAAATAGCCCGCCAGAAGAATAACGCCAGGATTGCGCTTCTCCTTTGCCATAAAACTGACCGGCGCCAGTCCGATGCAATACGGTATGATAATCAGCCAGAAAAGTATACCTGCTGCTTGAACCATCTGCAACCTCTCCCTTTCATATATGTAACCATAGTGTGAATCATGTTCTCACGAAATGCGCATTCCTGATCCATAAACAGTGACCATAAACAATAATCACAGTATATCATCTGATCAGGAATGGGGCAAGATGTCACTGTACAATCCTGCCTGAATATGGTAAACTGATGTTACTATTTACGGGTCAGGAATGCGCACTGGCTGCGTGTTTTTTGAAAAGCTGATCTTAGTAATACAAACGTGAGGTATTCCATGAAAAAAGTATACGTTATCGGCGCCGGTCCCGCGGGACTGACCGCCGCTTACGAACTGTTAAGGCAAAGTAAAGACTATGAGGTTACCGTCCTGGAAGAGAGCAAGTATATGGGCGGTATCTCCAAGACCGTCAATTACAAGGGCAACCGCATGGATATGGGCGGCCACCGTTTCTTCTCCAAGGTACCGGAGGTAAACGAATGGTGGAACCATATGCTGCCCCTGCAGGGTGCTCCCACCTACGACGATATCGTGCTGCACCGCGAGATGACGCTTGCCCCCGGCGGGCCCGACCCGGAGAAGGAAGACCGGGTGATGCTGCGCCGGCACAGAGTATCCCGTATTTATTTTAAACAGAAATTCTTTGACTATCCCATCTCCTTTAAACCGGAAACCTTCATTAACATGGGATTTGTCAACACGATCCAGGCCGGATGCAGTTATATCGCCTCCGTGATTCACAAGCGCAAAGAGAACTCTCTGGAGGATTTCTATATCAACCGCTTCGGCCGCAAGCTGTACTCCATGTTCTTCGAATACTACACACAGAACCTGTGGGGGCGCCACCCACGCGATATTGCCCCGGACTGGGGCAATCAGCGCGTCAAGGGCCTGTCCATTGCCGCGATCATGAAGGATATCTTTTCCAAGATGATACCCGGCAGGAAGAACCGGACCGTGGAGACCTCCTTAATCGAAGAGTTCAGCTATCCTAAGCTCGGCCCCGGCCAGCTGTGGGATGTGACCGCGGATGAGATCCGCAAACTGGGCGGTACGATCTTAACCGATTGTCTCGTGACCGGACTGCACAAGGATGCGGACAACCATATCACCTCTCTGACGTACGTCAATGACGGACAGGAAGTTACCGTGGAGGGCGATATCTTCATCTCCTCCATGCCCGTTAAGGACCTGGTAGCCGGCATGAACGACGTACCGGAGCGGCCGGCTAAGATCGCCGCCGGACTGCCCTACCGCGATTACATGACCGTAGGGCTGCTGCTGCCGAAGCTGAACCTGAAGAACAAGACGAAACTAAAGACCATCGGCAATATCGTTCCCGACTGCTGGGTCTATGTGCATGACCGCGACGTGATGCTGGGCCGTTTCCAGATCTACAACAACTGGTCCCCTTATATGATCAAGGATCTGGAGCATACCGTGTGGATCGGCCTGGAATATTTCTGCTTTGAAGGGGACAAGTACTGGACCATGTCCGACGAGGACTTTACGAAATTCGCGGTTGAGGAGATCGTCCGCATGGGGCTGATCGACTCCCCCGCAGACGTGATGGATTCCCATGTGGAGCGCGTCAAGAAGGCCTATCCCGCCTACTTTGACACCTATAAGGATATCGATACGCTGGTGGATTACTTGAAGACCATCGACAACCTCTACTGCGTGGGCCGTAACGGCCAGCACCGCTACAACAATATCGATCACTCCATGGTCACCTCTTTCGAGACCGTTAGGAATATCCTGAACGGTATTCAGAGCAAGGATAATATCTGGAATGTCAATACGGAGAAGGTGTATCACGAAACGAAAGCCTAACGCTCTTTTCACGAAAATACCTTCCATATGGAAACCTGTAGAACGATGGCTTCATATGGAAGGTATTTGGTTTATTCCTTATCGTCATTGCACAATACTTCGTATTTCTTAGTAAGCTCCTGGTACTCTTCAAGCGTTCTGCACTCTTTCAAATCGTTCAGGATCCGCACTCTTTCCAGTTTCCTTGCCAGATTTTCAATCGTCTCCGCACTGTTTGGCATATGATCACCTGCTTTCTGTGACTCCTGTACAGATGCATCGCTGTACTTATTGATAGTAACCTTATATTGGTATTATATCAAAAGGACCGTGTCGTGTAAAGTTCGTTCCGCGCCCTGCGCCGCACATACAAGTGATTCGCCGCCACCACCGCCAGACTGACCAGCAGCACGAAATAGAAATTGATCCCTCTGGTCACATACAGCGACGGCATCAGATATTCCCCCGTAAAGACACTGCCAAACACACTCCGATACATGACTTCCGTAATGCCCTGCGCCCCGGGCACCGGCAGCATATCCACGGCGATATAGACCGAAGCCTGCAGCAGCATGATCGTCAGAGCATCTTTTCCTTCCAGGGAAAATCCCCTGTAAATGATCCACGTCAGCACAAACACGCTGGCTCTCTGCACAAACGTAAAGAGGCAGACCATAAACACCTTCCCCTTATGCTGCAGCAGGAAGCGCACCGCACCCTGATACCCGTCTATGAACTGCCCGATCTTCCCCTGCCTTGTATCAGACCGCTTCAGGATCCGCATACCCACAAGCAGGTTTCCGATCCCCGAAAGGATCCGCTTCATGGTCTCCGGCGCCAGCATCACCGCCAGCAGGATCGCTACCAGGAGCGTATTCAGAGCAAGTCCCAGCAGGAAAAGCGGAAAATATTCTTCCAGATACCCCCGCAGCGGCCTGTGCCAGAATACAAGCGTCCCGATGCCGATCACCACCAGCACTAGCTTATAGAGCAGTGCCACCGTCATTAATACCACTGACGACTCCGACAGACGATTGCCGTCCTTACTCATATAGTAAAGCTGCATCGGCTGACCGCCCGTAGCCGACGGCGTGATCCCCGAATAGAAAAACCCGATAAAAGAATAACAGATACATCGTCCCAGGCTGCTGCGTCCATTCAGAGAGCGCAGCAGATAGAAAATCATGATCCCCTCCGCACTGACGAAGAAGATCGCCACCGCCGTCGCCGCACACAACGACAGCGGTGACAGCCTTCCAAGCGCATGACGGATCCGTCCCATATCCTGTCCGTGAAAGATCGTATAGAAGGACAAGGCCATCACTGCCAGGAAAAAAGCCCCCTCCAGGACCCTTTTCCGGTTGACCGCCAGCCCCTTTGTCCGGTTCCGGCTAACTTCCATATGCCACCGCCCTTTCCGGCGTCCCTTTGCCATACATCTCCCGCAGTCTTCTTTGCATTTCCTTTTCCTTTCCTGTACTCTCAGTCTGCAATACCGGCACCGGTGCCCTCTCCTGCGCCGGATCTGTCTGCAATTCTGTTTCATGAGCCTTCACAAATCCGGCCAGGCTTCCCTCATAGAGCACCCTTTTATAAGGATACAGGCAAAAGTCCTTCGGCGTTACCAGTGAAAAATGTTTCTCCGCGATCCTGATCTTATACTCCTCCAGAAGCCGCGCAATATAGGAAGAGCAGGTGTACTGATCTTTCAGATAAAAGGGCCGTCCGAGGACGATGAACGGCAGCCCCGGCACCGCATAATGATAACGGAATCTCCTCTTATAATCCTGCCGCAGCCTCTCCCTGATCGCTTCTTTCTGCGCCGCGCTGCATTCCAGTTCACAGACCCTGTAGACTGCCGTCGGGAAGGCCCGCAGGATCTTATGCTTATCCTCTCTCTCAAACCCGGCAAACCAGGGTACCCGCGGATTACGCCGCCCGAAGCTGTAAGCCTCCTCCAGCCCCGCGTCCATCCCAAGCACCACATGAATATATCTCTGCCTCAGAAACCGCCTGATCACCGCCGCAAAGATCCCCGGCGTATCCACCATGGCAATATAAATATGCTCCATCCAACCATCCCTTCTACACTTCATGTCTTATTATTGGAACTGATAGATCTTCCTCGCCGCCCGATACCCGCTCTTGGTCAGCATACCGCCCACCTTCCCGGGAAGATAGGTCAGTCCGCTGAGCGTCGTATATTTCAGTCTGTAGTATAGCCTGCTGTTCTCTTCCTTGATCCCTCTCCAGAGCAGTTTCCTCTTATCGTATGCCTCCTGCGAGTTGATCAGAAGCAGATGGATCGAGGAGATCGCCATCATGATCGAAATATTGCGGCACATATATTCCGCCAGCTTTGGATAGATCTCCTTCACCTCATTCAGATCGACACATTTAGAGACGATCTCCGTCACCATGATCTGCTGGTCGATGCGGCTCATCAATACCTTTTCATTGACCGACTGGTCCTCCCTGCCGATATAGTAATGATACAGATCGATATTCATATAATAGATATGCGCTACATAAGGCAGCGGCTGATAAGCAAAGATATTATCCACATAGAAAGTATGCTCCGGCAGGATAACGCCGCTTCTTTGCAGTACTTCCGTGCGGAAGATCAGCGCATGCATAATCAGGTACTGCGATGCATGGAACCTTCCGATATCGTTCCAGTCACACATCTCCTCCACCGGAAAAACATTGACGTACTTCATAACCCGGCTCGTTCCTTCTTCCAGATGATCATAGATATAATTGCACACGAACAGATCCGGCACTTCCCCGATCAGCCGTGCTTCCTTCTTCATACACAATCCCTTGATCCTTCCAAGCAGCCTGGCGTAAGCGCCCTCCTCCAGCCAGTCGTCCGAATCCACCACCTTGAAATAGGTGCCTGTTGCCAACCGCAGCCCGGCATTGACCCCGGAACCATGTCCGCCGTTTCTCTTATGGACCGCCCTGACGATACCGGGATAGCATGCTTCATACTCATCCGCGATCTTTCCCGTGGCATCCGTAGAACCGTCGTCCACAATGATGATCTCCACATCGTCTCCGCCCGGAAGCAGGGAGTCGATGCATCGCTTCATATAATCCTGTGAGTTATAGCAGGGAACCGTAAATGTTATGTATTTCATAGCTTACCTCCATATTCATGCAGTCGTTTTCGTTTTTTCAGATACCTTCTTGTGTATCTTCCAGTTATAAATCCTGTGTTTATCACGTGCGCACTGTGATATCCTTTCCTGTTTATATTTATCATAACGATAAAAACTTCCAGTTTTCTTCAAGTTTTTATTAAGATATTCTTAAAAAGGCTTTCCGCTTCCTTAACCCGCTCCCCCTTATAAACCCCTATTTTAATGGAAAAGTTTATTTTCCTGTTTCTTACGAAAAAAAAAGATATCCCGCAAAAGATTCCTCCGAATTAATTCTTCCGAATTTCTTTTGCAGAATATCTATCTGTTATGCTCGCTTTTCACAAACTCTATTTCACTATGCTTCTCAGTACTTCATCCGCCACGCACCGCATCCCGTCCGGCGTAAGATGCACGCCGTCCGAAGTCATCTGTGCCATATTCTCCAGACTGATACCGCAGTGATACAGATCTATCACCGGTATCCCCCTGCCCCGCGCGATCGTCTCGATCTGCTTCGAATAGTCCTCCGCAGTCAGTCCCAGCCCGTTGACAAATGTGACAAACGGCTGATCCTCTGTCCCCCAATCGCCTGCCGGCAGCAGTGTACAGCAATAAATCTGCGCCTCGGGATACTGTCTTTTCAGTTTATCCAGGATCAGACAGTAGGCATCGCTGAACCGATCCACCATGCCTTCCTCCACCGGCCTTGTCCCGTCGTTGTCACCGATCTCGACACTCTCTACCAGATCATTGGTACCCATATATACAATGATAAGATCCGGGACTTCGCCATCGCTTCCGGTCAGTTGGGCAATCCGGTGATCGCTGCATCCAACCTTTACATCCTCACTGACGGAATCCCCATAGCAGGCGCTTCCCGAACTGGACGCATTGGTGCACAAGGTAAGATCCAATTCGTCAAGTACGATCTTCCACCAAGTCTGCGATACGTCCTGTACGGCTCCATTATGTGGAAAAAAGACGCTGTTTCCTTCCGGAATCCATCCTTCAAAGGTGGAAATACTGTCTCCCAATATGGAAACCTTCATACCGCTCTTCGCATATCGTATCGTCACATCGCCCTCTGCCGGCTGCTTCGCCACTCCCGCATCCTGGCCTGTCACAGCCGCATCCTGACCCGCCGCTCCCGCATCCTGGCCTGTCACAGCTGCATCCTGGCCTGCCGCTCCCGCATCAGGCTCTGACTCGTGAAGTTCCACACGATCTGCTCCCGGTTCCGGATCCGGCTGCGAACCGGCCTCCTCCGGCTTCTGGATCCGGCTGCACGCAGTCAATGCCAGCATGGCCAGACATACCAATGCCCCTATCTGCCCTTTATGTTTCATGCTTGCACCTCCATGTCATCTTTAACACATATTCCCATGAAAAGCACGTTTTGCTAGTCCTTCCTGAACATGGACTGTCTGGCCCCATGCATTTTATCATGATGCTTCAGCACATCGTTCACCGCATCCATGCGCAGACCCGCATCTATGAAATCGCAATACTTGCAGAACGGATAGTTCTGCCTGCCATCCCGCACCGCGTCCCGCAGTTCCCGGTACTTAACGCTGTTCCATCCCTCTTTAAGAGAAACCTGATTCAAGTCTGCCAGTTCCGTGGTCTCGAAATTGTCACAGCAGCAGATTCCCATCTTACCGTTAGGCATGATCCACATGTCCGTGTAGGGCATCAGGCAGGTCTCCTTAATGATCTTGCCCTTGGACTGTTTATTCGGTGCACTGCCGGCGCGGTTCGTCAATACCTCTTTTAAGTACCGGATCTGGATCAGGATATCCACATCCCCGAACTCCTGGGGATGCGCCTTCACATATTCATATATAACCTGTACATTGTCGTGCATCTTCATGTTCAGGCAATAATTATTGATGATCAGCTGATCCAGATACGACACGATCGCCTTCACTTTGTCCACATCCAACAGCAGCCCGTTGGTGGACATGAAGATAAAAGCATCCGGCAGCTGTTTCCTGGCATATTGATGAAATTCCACGATACGCTTGTCTAACCACGGCTCGTTATTTCCGTACAGTGTCAGATGCCCTTTATAGCCCCAGTCACGCAGCTGGTCGATGATAGAGTAATACAGATCCTCATCGATCTTCTTGTAGGGACGCTTCTCCGCATTGATGTTGGCCGTGCAAAATTCGCATGTACTGTTGCAGCGGTTCACCGTCTCCAGATTGACGACCACCGGATGGGGCGTCTCCTTCTGGCTATAGAAATAATCGATATACTTGCGCTGCTGCCGTCTTCTTGCCATAAACTGCAGCTTCAGATAACTCTCGCTCGATAACCTGGGCAGATATTTTCTGGCATTCCAACCCAGCACGCCTGCAAAGTTGTGTACTCTTATCGTCATGTCTTTCTCCGTTTCCGCGCAGATTCCCCGCGCATGGTTTTAATCTCTTTTTCACACTTATATACGTAGATCGTACAGCTGCCGTCCTGAGCCGTATCACTCTCCACCAGTTCCAGGCCGACCTCCTTAGCGTTCGTCAGCTCCAGTCTGGAAAAGATATACTCCCCGCCCAGTTCCCGGAAAGCATCCCCATCAATATAAATATCATAATCTGTAGCATACACCGTTTTCGTCGCATTGACAATGCTTAAGTCCGTTCCGGAATACAGATAAGCCCTTGCACCCCAGTCATCATAGTAGATCCTGGTCTGCTCCACCCGTTCCAGTGCCGGTGCGATGATCCTGCGGAAGTCTTCCTTATACTGTTGGGAATAGAATCCCAGATAGCCGTCCAGCGTGGCAATGCCGTTGTACTCCAGAACCGCCGGATGGAGGCCGTAAGCCGCCGACCACTCTCCCTGGTAGCCGATCCTGTCCTTAATCTGCTCGAACAGTTCTTGTGCATAGAATTGTTCATAATCCAAATCGTCTACTTCGGTTCCGTGAAAATATTCATACGCCCTGTTATAGCATGTAAAATACAGATCATTGTACCTGTTCGGCGTCAGGATCACTGCAAGGACCGCCGCACAGATGATCCCATTGGCGATCCATGCGGTTCCGATCCCCCTGTCATAAAGCCGGATCAACACGATAAAGAGCGCCGCATACCAGAGAAACGGATTAAAAAAGATCGTCCTGTTAAACTGCCAGCCTTTAAGCGGCGGCAGGAGCGTCTCCACAAGCCTGCGTAACGGTCCAAAGTCATACAGCCCATAAACAATGCTGTTAAAAAGAATAAAAGCCATAACGAAATTGAACGGATCACGAAAAATGGCCCGCCACTGTTTCCTGTACAGATATCTGCCGTTCAGGAACAGAAAATATACGACGCAGACAGGCAGAGCTGCCTTGCCATGAACGCCGTCCGCGTGAAAGATCCCGTCCCGCCAGACCATGCCGATTTCCCGCAGGATCTCCGGCCAGGAAAGATCCGCATTGACGATCGAAGAACGAATCGTCACCTCGCCGCCCAAAAGCATCTGTCCAAACAGCCGGTACTCACATCCGACATACCCAAAAGCCAAAACGACAAGCGCTCCCATCAAAGACCAGACCGGCTTCCTGTCCCTGATCGACAGCCAGATAACCGCGATCACCAGATACCCCAGAATAAAGAGTCCATGATACGAGAAATAGGAGACCAGCGGGTAGACAAACAGCCCGAAATACAGCCATTTCCCGGGACGCCTGTATATTCTGACCAACAGATAAACACAAAGCGGGATCGAGGCAAAGGCAAAGCCAAACGCCGGAAAAAACCAGATAATGCCATAGGCAAATCCGGTCATATAAATCACCGGCCTGTAACTGACACACTTGTCAGGATAGAGTTCCCCCGCCAACAGACGAAACGAAAACATTCCCAGCAGTATTTTACCCAAAATCCCTAGCACATACGCCGTGTAAGTCGGAAAAAGCATATACAATATCGTATACAGTGACAACTCGGAAGGAAGGTTATCCCTGCTGATACCGCCAAGGAACGGCACTTCCACCCCATGCTTTAAGAAACTGCCGGTATTCTTCATCATCTGAAACTGGGCCAGAAACAGATCCATATTGTCATGCACCGCAATATAACTGCGTTCTCCATAACCAAAAAAGACTCCGGCTGCCAGAAGGAGGAATCCGACGATCGGAAACAGAAACCAGTATTTTGTTATCCACAGAAACCACTTCTGCTGTTGCAAAGGTTTTCTTTTCATACTCTGCCTCGTGTCTTCCTGAATACAAACAGCTTCTGCCCGAAGAAATTCATGACAATGAAGATACCCATTCCCAGGATCATCGCCACATTGTCCACAATCACCTTCGGCTGCGCTGCCAGAATCCTTTCCACAAGGGGCTGTGCCACACCGAACGCCACCAGATAACAGACGATTATGTTGATGGCAAAGCGCCACGGCAGCCACTTATCCTTATTTTCCACCTTGAAAGTCACCTTGCTGTTGGCATGATACGAGAAGACACTGCCGATCAAGTATGAGATCCCGCTGGACAGCCAGTAATTCATATGAATCAGGTTATAGAGTATCGCCATGATCACCCAGCCCATCAGGGTATTGATCACCCCCACCATACCGAAGTGGATCACTTCCATGATAAAATCTTTGTATCTGTCAAACAATGCCTTCACTGTCTTCATTTCCGCTGTTTCCTCTTACTTCCCATTTTCATATACGTCAGTCTGTGTTAAAATAAACACTAACCTGTAGTAAAAGACATAACACAGATAAGGAGTCCAACATGCCAACATTAAGCGTACACCATATCGGCTATTTAGTCAAAAAAATAGAAAAAGCCAGGCAGACCTTTCTGGCTCTCGGTTACCATATCGAAAAGGATATCGTCTATGACGACATCCGCAAAGTAAATATCTGCTTTCTGACCAAAGACGGTTACCGCATCGAACTGGTATCCCCCGCTACGGAAGATTCCGTCGTAGCCGGGCTGCTTAAGAAGTATAAGAACAGCCCCTACCATATCTGTTATGAAACCGCGGATATCGAGACGGCCGCAAATGATCTGACCACAAACGGCTTTATCGCCATCGATACCCCCACACCGGCGCCCGCCTTAGGAAACCGCCGGGTCGTATTCCTGACAAGCGCCTTTGCCGGCATGATCGAACTGCTTGAGAACAATACTCTGTCCTAGGAGCCGTCCTGTCTGACGTACATGTTGATCGTACCGCAGTTGATCTCCCGGAAGCCGCTCAGGTCCAGACTTGGCTCATAGCACCAGTGCCGGTCTTCCTGATTGTACATGACAATGACATCGATCTCCTCAAATGCCGCCTGTTCGTCCTCCCTTGGACCGAACGAGCGGTTTATCTTTTTCTCCTCTTCTTCCCAATAGAAAACTTCATCATAACCATGCAGTCTGAACCAGTAATACATGGTCCGGTTCCCTTCCAGATTCGGCGCGAAGCAGGAGAGCACCTTCTTATCCGTTCCCTGCACCAGTTGAAGCGTAGACTCCATCATCGCTTTGATGCTCTCGCCGCGATACGTAAAATACGCCGCCTCCCGCAATACCACTCTGCCATGAGCCGCCAGCATCAGAAACAGACACAACATATATGTCACTCTGCGCTTACCGCTCAATGGCTTGAAATTGCAGCCGACGATCACAAAGAAAAAGGCAAACCCAAACACGCAGGGCAGCAGATACCGTTCCGCTATCGCAGTCTTACTGTATGTGACGCACTGTGGAATGATCACCGCCGCCGTCAGCAAAATCTCCCAGCCAAGCTTCTTTGCCTGCTCCCAGTATGTCAGGAAGATCAGACAAAGGATGATACCGAACCGCACATACCACTTCAGATCAGTATGCGCCGCCAGACTCCATGCCTGCACATACTGCTCCATGGTCACGCTCTCGTCCAATCCCACATACGAATAATTATTCGTACCGATCACGAATACGATCAGGAACATCTCCGCCACGAAGATGCCGCCGATCGCCAGAAGATACATAAGTCTGTTCCTGACTGCTTCCCACAAATATAAGAATGTCATCTTCCGGCCCTGCATCTCCTCGTACAGCACATACAGTCCCACAAAAGGCAGCAGCAGAATAAAAGGCTCCTTATAGATCGACATCAGAAAAAAGGCTCCCACGCTTACAAAAGCATACCATCCTTTTCCTGTCCGGAGCCATTTGAGCAAAAGATAAAATCCAAGAGCAAACATCATGATATCGTAAGATTCCTGCGGTCCCAGTTTCCACCAGACCGGAGACTGATACCCAACCATTACCGTCAGCGCAAAAAGCGCGGCATATACCATGTTGCATTTCATCTGCCGCGCACAGTAATAAAGAAACACCAGGGCTGCCACGATCTCCAGCGCTTTAACAACTGACATTGCTGTCAGATTAATACCAAACACAGCTGTCATCAGCACGCGGTTGATATAGTACAACGGACGAAACCGCATCGTCAGGTCATATCCTACCGCCTCCCGCAGACATTCCGGGAGGCTCTTTCCCTCTAGCGTCATCCAGTCCATGTACTTGGCAAACTCCCAGTCATCCACCAGATGAAATCCTGAGGTAAGCGTTCCCATAACCAGTACAACGCCGAAGACCAACGCCCCAAAGAACACCCACACCAGAGCTGCTTCTTTCCTCCTGTCGAGCCGGTCCAGGCGTTCATAGACCTCATGTACCCTTCCGATCAATCTCTCTGCCATATCCGTACCCTATATCTGGCTGATGATAATGTCTGCCATCTCACCCACATTCTTCATGGAGACAACCTGTCCCATATTGAATTTCATACCAAATTCCTGCTCCACGGCAGCCAGAAGATTGATATGCTCCAGTGAATCCCAATCCTCGATATCATCTGCCGTCGTTGCATCCGTTACGGTGATCTCTTCATCGTCAAACACATCCCGGAACACTTCATTTAACTTTTCAAACACTTCTTCTCTGCTCATGCCTTACTCCATTTCCGTGCAGCCTTCCTCCCGATTTAACCGGAACGCGCACTCTGTATCTGTTTTCTTCAAATGTTAACATGATTTCCATGATCTGGCAACCGTCGCGCCGAAAACCGTTTCAGCCGCCGCCTGGCCCCGGCTTCCCTATTGTAGAATCCGCCTGTTCCAGGTCGCCTTCCCTGCTATCCCTGCACTTCGATCACCTTATTCTTCTTCTCATAAGATTCCGTAATGTCAAACCGCCATATGCTGCCGCCTTCTGCGTCTTCCTGGATCTTCGCAAAGCCAAGCGTCCGGTAGAACTCCCTGACCATCGCATTCTTGGCCGTGGGATAATAGTAACCGAAGATCGTGTGGATTTCGCACTGCCTGCAGGCTTCCACCACACTGTCCATCATCGCATACTCCATATCCCGTTTCAGTACCCGGCAGCTCATCAGCCACAGATCGATATGAAGCGCATCTTTGTCTCTTTCCTTCCTGCCGATCACAACAGAAACGACACCATTGTCACCAAATTTGTCTTCCAGTTTACCATACCGCGTGATATAGCCGTCATCCGCCGCAAACTGCTCAATATCACTCTGGGTACAGCGCTTTGTCGTCAGATTAAACTGGTTGCTCTTATTGGTAAGCTGGGCAATCCTCGCCATATAAACCGGTTCAAACGGCTTGATCGTGCCCTTCATTTCCAGAGAAAGCAAATACTGCGTGTAATCACCGAAACTAAGCTGCTGCTTCTGTCTGGCCAGATTCGCCTTATACATTTCATTGCGCTTCCTGTCATCTTCTGACAGTGCTGTCACCTCAAAAAAGCCGGCATGATCCAAAATCCTGATATACTGCTCCGGCGCACCGATCGCAGGCGCCGCCACACCCGGAACCTGTGTCTCCACGATCTCCCGCTCCGCAGGATTATCGTCCACAAATACAAGACTGTCCGGCAAGATATTCAACTCGGCCGCAATCTCCTGAATATTCCTGCTCTTCGGCTCCCAGTTTGCCTTGATCAGAATAAAATCATCGGGTTTCAGAATACCGTCAGGATGCTCTAAGCCGGCGATGGCATTGTCATATTCATTCTTGGAATTAATGTTGAGCATAACGCCGATCTCTTTGTGCGCCTTGACATAGCTTTGAAATTCCGAATAGACCTGTCCCATCGAAGTCTCCTGACCGATCTCCAGGTTCTCCACGCCGTCATCCCCCACGATCCCGCCCCAGAGCGTATTATCCAGATCGAGTACCAGTGCCTTCTTATTCTTCCCAAAGATCGCCTTGATCATGTTGGAAAGATTATAGGCAAATTCCGGAATCGCCGACATGCACATGGCATACTTATACATATGCCAGTAGAACGGATCCGCCCATTTGTCCAGTCCGTAAGACGCCGCCATATAGTTGATATCATGAATATAGAATCCGGTATGCGTCCTCGCATACTGATAGAATTTCTCGTTGAGCCTGTTTAAGAAACTGATACGTCCCTGCAGACAGACAGCCTCCTGATTCCCCAACAGCCGGTAAAAGGGATACTCAAAATTATTCTGGATCACGGGACAATGGTATTTCTCCGCGATCTTCTCCCACATGACATGAAAGTGCTCATACTGCTCTTCCAGAGCCGCCTCAACTTGTTGTACCGTATCCGTAACTGCCGGATAAGCCGTCACATTCCGGTTCGACGTATGGATATAGATCAGATCCGGCGCAAACTCCACAAGCTCCGGATTGTCAAACATAACATCCTGCCAGTACTGCGCATATTCCGATTCATAGAACTGCGGGCGGATTCCCTGGTTTAGCAGGAACACTTCCAGTATCCTGACAATATCGTGCGTCGTACTGCCTCCCAGTACCGCGATCTTTTTGGAAAGGAAATCCGTCCTGCCCTCCAACAGCTGCCGCCTGAACTTTTTTGACTTTTTTAAGACAGATTCACTGTCAAAAGGATATTCCAACTCTTTCATGAAAGCCTCCTGCTGTATTGTTTGCCCAAAGCCCTGATCCTATTTCAATCGTTATTCCGTATCACTTTCCACGCCTCCACCAGCCGTTCCAGAGAGTAACCCGCATTGGCCGGACTGGTGGAAGGCAGCAGATACGCCTCCCGCCCGGTGACCGGAAAGATATATTTCTGATACAGCTGGTAGGCCTTGCCGCCGTTTGTATAGACCGCCCGGATATCCGCGGCCGACAGGATCGACGACAGATCGTTGGGCTTCACGTCCCGGATACTGGCGTCAGAAGAACCCGTGATCTCGCAGCTGGCGATCACGTCCCAGACCGCGATATGATGTTTTATCAGCATGGCCCTCTTCTGCGGGATGTCCTCCGGCACGCCGCATCCCAGCACCTGCGCCAGAACCTTCCAGAAGCGGTTCTGCTTATGCCCGTAGAAAAACTGCTGCTCTCTTGATTTCACGGAAGGAAAGCTCCCCAGGATCAGTATTCTGGACTGCTCATCATAAACCGGATTGATCGTGTGTACCATGCCTGTCCTCTCCTTCGTTCCTACTCCTGCCCTTTATTCGTCCGCTGTCCGTTGCGCCGCATCCGTCAGCCCTCTCAGGAAGCTTTCCCAGCGCTCACTGCCTCTCATATAGCCAAAGCCCTCTTCCTCCCGGAAAAGCGCATCTACCGTTTCCTTCATCTCCTCCTGAAACTCGCCGGAAATCTCACGAAATGACAGATGCTCATACAGAGGCGCATCACGAAACGAAGAGGTCTCGCCCACACTGGCCCGCAGCTTTTCCGCACAGCGAAGCGTCTCTTCCCTGTCCTCCTTTGCCCGCGCCAGTTCCATCATGACGACCGCCTCCTGATAAGGCCCCATCTCAAACAGCCTGATCAGCTGCACTGTCTTCCCGGCCAGATAATCCGCCTTCTCCAGGTTATGCGCCTTTAATTCCATGGATAACATGCTCTGCAATACCGTATGCAGAATCTGGAACCCGGAAAACAACAGTTCCTCATAAAGCTTACAGGCTTCCTCCCTGCGTCCCATTCGTTCACAAAGAAATGCCTGTTTCCTCTTCCTCTCGGGATTCTGCGTGGAAAAATAATCCAGATACTCTTCCGCCCTGTCATACTGCTCCTGCTGTATAGAATAAGTATACAGACACTCCGCCGCGGTGGTTCTGACATACTCCTCGCTGCTTCCCAGTAATCTCCGGAAGACAGACAGAAAATACGCCTCATGCTCCTGTGCATGAAGCCCGTTGAGACGATATCCCATCAGCTGGATCGACATCCACAAAAGCAGATGTTCGCAGTCCGGATACTGCTCCATCTGCCCTTTCGCCCACCGGAAGGCAGCTTCAAATCCCTCCGTCTTCAGCTTCTCATTTAATACGCCGATCAGCCCGTTCACTTCCTCGTCCGTCAGATCACCCCGGAATGTCAGCAGCGTATCCAGGGAAATGCCAAGCAGGCGCGCGATCGGCGCCAGCATCGTAATATCCGGCAGGGAATTACCCCGCTCCCACTTATTGACCGCAGGCGCCGTCACCCCGAGGCGGTTCGCCATTTCTTCCTGCGTCATGTCCTTGCTTTTTCTGTATTTCCTGATCACCTGACCAATCTGCATGTCACATCCTCCTGCTCATCCTGTATTTTGTTCCTGATACCTTCAATAACCAAAGAACCGCACGGCGTTTCTTATCGTTAACGACATTAGAAATTTCGTTTACTATAATTCCATGAAAGTACCGATTGTCATGACAGTATTATCGTAGCAGAGGATCGTGACACGCACAATTGAATCTATGTTAACGATTCTTTACAAAAATTGAACACCGCTCACAGGCGGCACTGTCTGGTCACCGTCCGTTATTTCTTATCGGAACTATTCTCGGCTGCTGCCGCCGGCTGACTGTCGCTGCTCTTCTTCCCCAATCCTTCTCCCTGGGAAGCCGTCATCGTACATCTGCCGTCAAAGCTTGCATCCTCATCGATCACAAGCGATCTGGCGGAGATATTGCCCACGATCTTACCGGTAGAGAGAAGCTCCAGTTTCCCCTGCGCCGCGATATCACCGTCCACTCTGCCGGAAACGATCACGTGCTGCGCCGAAATATTGCCCTTCACATGCCCGTTCTTCCCCAGGATCAGTTCCTTCTCGCAGGTACAGTTACCGTTGACGGTACCGTCGATCCGCACGGCTTCCGGCGCCTTCAGATCCCCCTCAAACACCGCGCCGTCCCCCAGTATGGTGCCCACTTTCACTTTCGTCTCCATATCGGAAACACTACTCTTATTCTTGCCCAACATGTATTCTTCCTCCTTTTATCCTTTCGCTTCAAATACCGTCAGCGGATCGATCGCCTCATCCTCAAAAAGAATCTGATAATCCAGCTGCGTATCGTCCGTCAACACCGTCAGCAGGATATCGCCTGCCTGTACCTGGGCGCCAACCTGCATCTGGGTCTGCGCCTCCTGCCGGCACATGTAACGCGTCTTATAGCCATTGTTATGTTCCACCTCGATGATATGCGCATACGTATCGTCCGAATCCACTGCCACCACCATGCCGTCTCCCGTGGCGACCACATTGCCGTCCGAGCTGGTATTCAGAGAAAGGTAAGGCTGCTCCTCGGAATAATCCGACAGCACCGTACTGATCCCCGTGTAAGGATACCGCCGCGGCACAGACGTATCCTTCTCCGGTACGCTCTCCTCCTGCGCTTCCCCGCCTGCATCTGCGGCGCTCTCCGCCTCCGCAGCCACAGCCGCTGTTTTCTCCTGCTGCAGCGTCTCCACCTCGGTCAGAAGCGTTTCCTTCTCCTGTTCCAGCGCCTGTTTCTCTTCCTCTAACGTCTCGATCTTCTCTCTCTGCTCCGCCAGCTGCCCACGCACATTCTCCTGCCGGGTAAACTGATATCCCGTCCAGGCCGCCGCCCCTGCGACTGCCAGCAGCACCAGGATAAACACGCTCACGCACAGCCGGAAAGAAAACCGCGTCACGTGAAACTGTCTGCTCTTTCCTCCCGTGTTCGGAATCAGAAGCACGGAAAAGGTTTCCTTATGTATATGTCTTGGCCTTTGTCGTCTCATCTTCCTCTCCATTCCGCCGCTTTCTTTGCGGCACCTCCCTATCTTACCAGACTTTCGCCTTTTTTTCAATCCAACCGTTCTTCCAAATTTTAATTTTGCCCGTAAATTGCGCCTTTTTCTGACAATTGTATAAGAAAATTCTTCCCCCGCCTCCTTTACACTGTATATACCGTTTGTTATAATATATAGTAAACGATCTTACTGACAGACACAGGGAAAGCAGGTGAACCTATGACCGAACACGAAATGCTTAAAATATCCGTTGAAGAGTTTTCACGGATTCAACGCTATATGAGATTATCCGATAAAAATTCGGAAGCATACAGCGAAATGCGGGAACGTTATATAGAGTTAAAGGTCATTTTGACGGCTTCCGGCATCAACCTTACAGAATTGGATAAAATCAAAGAATAAGCGGGAGGAATGCAGTGTTCCTCTCTCTTACTTTTTTATGATCAAATCTTCCTGCCATCCGATATCAAGTCTCTGCAGATAAATGCGGAACAGATCCCAAACCATAACAAAATTTTTTTCCATGCAATTTTCTCCGTCTGACGGCAGTCTAATAGGTGTAAACTATAGTAACTGCCCGGCCGGCGCTGTGCCATAGCAAACCAACTGACCAGAAACGAAAACCGTTTGGCCAAAAGCCGAACATTTACCGGAAAGGAGACAAAACAGGTGGAACTTCTTGTAAAGAGGGCAAAAAGGGGTGATGCCAAAGCCTTCATAGAACTGATCGAGCAAAACAAATTAAGCATGTACCGGGTTGCTCACGGTTTTCTCAGGGAGGAAGAGGATGTGGCGGACGCCATGTCGGAGACCGTCCTCACCTGCTATGAGAAGATCGGCGCACTGCGGCAGGATACCTACTTTAAGACATGGATGATCCGCATTCTGATCAATCACTGCAAGGATATCCTGAAAAAGCAAAAGCGCAGCATTTCCGTGGAAGACATACCGGAAGCCGAGCCCCAGACGGCAGGCAACGGCGACCGGAAATTCCGGGAACTGATCGAACCGCTCAGGGAACAGGACCGCAGCATTTTTACCTTATATTATGTCTACGGCCTGAAGGTCAAAGAGATCGCAGCCTGTATGGAAATGAAGGAAAATACCGTAGCCACCCGCTTAAAACGCGGACGGGAAACGCTGCGGGACGAGCTGACTGCCAATCATGTAAAGGGAGGGCAACGATGAACAATAGAAACAGGGAAGAACGACTGCCGCAGGTGGTGGAAGACCGTCTGCAGGAAGCATACGATATCATTCGCAGAGAGGAAGAAAGAAAGATGACCAAAAGAAAATCCGTGAGGAAACAGGCAAAAACCTACAGAAGATGGCTGGGTGCAGCAGCAGCCGTTGCACTGGCAGTGGCCGTGCCGTCAGGCGTGTACGCCGCAGTCTCTTATTTTCAGAAAAGTGTGCAGGAGGAGGCCGACAGCCTCACTTATGAATTTAAACTGAACTATGACCTGGTTCCCGGAGAATATCAGGTAACGGCGGATTATCTGCCGGAGGGCATGACCGACGGCGGTTCCGGTCAGTACAGGAGCCAGACGGACGACCGCTGGATCACCGTCATGCCGGTCTACACCATGGCAGAGTTAGAGCGGATCAACGGACAGATCACAGTGGAACACATAGAGGATGTGGAGCATACCCAGATAGGCGGTATGGCGGCAGATGTGATCACCTTTCAGGAATCCGAAAAGTACCGTACCGCCACCTGGCTCTTCCTCTTCAACGAACATGCAGGCTATGTCCTCGACATCCGGGCCGACTACTCCGTCTCCCGGGAGGAACTGCTGAAATTCGCCGAAGCCCTGCGGATCGAGCGGACCGGCGACGGCAGCTATGAAACCATGGAAGACAAAGAACTCCGGGAAAAAGAAGAGGCCGCGGCTGCAGCCACACAGGCAGATGGGCCGATCTGATGCAGCAGGGCATCCCTCAGGAAAAGATCCATCCTCTTGGAGAAGAGCTGCGCCTGTATGACGGCTCTTTCGGCTACACGATCACGGACTATGCATTTCTTGACAGCCTTGCGGGATTTGATGAGAACGATTTCTTCGACTACAGCAGATTCGACGGATGGCTGAACCCGGATAAGACGCTTAAGCCCTACACAAGACAGCACTATGACAAGAACGGGCAGCTGTTGGCAGAGGAAAGTACCGAACAGGAGATCCTGCGTGTGGATGTGGAAGTGACCTGTTACGACGACGAAGCGGCCGCCTTCGAAGCCCCGCTGGCCTTTGATCTGACATATATCGAGAAAAGACCGGACGGTTCCTGTACCTGGGCTGAGGATTCCTACGACGCCGTCCCCGCCGAAGAATATTACCTGCAGATGGACAACAGCGCCGTCTATCTCGACACGGCCGTCCACACCCAGGGCGAAGAGCGCAAGTCCTTCTTCTACCAACAGGTAAAGAAAGGCGAGACGCTGCGATACACCCTGCTCTTCGTCGTCGATCAGGACCGCAAAGACGACTTTCTGTTAGCCCCCACGGGTTACAACAACAGCCTGTGGCAGTGCGAGTCCATGACGGTGCCGGAAATCCAGGATTCCCTGGACGGCTATATCCGCCTGAGATAGTAGGCAATCTTACCAATCTGCGGTTTGTATGCTTCTGTCCGGTGCATGTTATAGTAAACGACATAACAAATTTCTGTTTCCGGTTCTTGCAGGAGCCATATACGGAAGCACCTGCAAGGCCGAAAACGAAATTTCTAATGTCGTTAACTATAGCAGCAGACAGCCGTCTTCGACAGATACAGCACCAGATCATCATCGTTGCTGCACGCCGCATACGGCTCACATACCTTCTCCCCGTACCAGACACCGGAACCGTCCGGGACATAACCCCGCTTGACATACATCCTCTGGGCGCTGCCATACCCGCTGTGCAGTCCCACGCCAAGATAGATCACATCCGAGCAGCCAAAGGCGATCTCCTCCGCCACATCCATCAGTCTGCTGCCGATCCCACGCCTGCGGTACTTCTCCAAAACACCGAAATCCACGATCTCCGCATAACCCCGATCACCGAAGGCTCCCCATTTGGAATCCGGATAGACATTGATATACCCCGCAATATTTTCCTCATATTCCGCCATCAGTGCAGTGCAGCGCCCCGCTTCCTGATCCTGCAGCCGGGTCAGATATTTGTCCGCGGTCGCATGCCAGCCCTGCGCTCTTTCCTCCCGCACGATCGTCTCTACATCCCGCGCTTCCAGATTCCGTACCAAAATGCCATGGTCATCGTAGTATGTCATCGCTTTCCTCCAACTCCGTTTTCATCCTTCATTCCGCTCCATCGCTTCCAACTGTGCCGCCATTGTATTTCTTGCCGCATCTGGTGTAAGTTAATCCTCCCGCGCCAATTCATCAAAGACCGCATCCATATCAAAGGAATCCTTATCCTTTACCTGTTTAATACCATCTTTCCAACAACATAATTTACAACATCATTTATATAGTATCGCAAAAGTGACGCAAAACGCAATACAAATGCTGCCTGTTTACCTCCGCAAAATGATAACCGGCAGCCTGGCCCCCATTCTGCACAGCAATTCGTTACTGATACTGCCGGAACGGTATGCAACGGCAGAAGCGGATAAATCGTCGCATTCTTCCGCGCCTATCAGCGTCACAATATTGCCTGTGGACACCCCTTGCACATCCGTTATGTCGATGGAAAGCTGATCCATACAAATGCGGCCGACAATTGGTACGATATGGCCGTTTACTGCCGCCCTGCCGTTTCCATTGGAAAGATTACGCGGAAATCCATCACCATACCCGATCGGTACGATCGCAATTCTGCTATCCCGTTCCGCTACGAAATCCCTGCCATATCCGACACTGTCCCCTTTCTTTACCCGCCTGATCGACACCACCCGGCTTTTTAAGGAAAGGACAGGACGCAGGTCAAGTTTTAAGTTCGTTTCATCATTCGGAGCGCTTAACACTCCATATAGCGCTATTCCTGCTCTTACGTAATGACAGGTAAGATCCGGATAGTTTAATAAGCCGTAACTGCTTTGAATATGTACCTTGGGAATCTTTATTTTCTCTTTCTTCAAAGTGTCCAGCAACTGATAAAAACGGTCAATCTGTCTTCCGGTAAATGCCATATCATCCGCCTGCAGACTGTCTGCACAGCACAAATGCGTATAGATCCCGCCTATTTTCAGATGTTTCATCTCGAAAACCTTTTTTACTGCCATAACTTCTTTGCAGGGAAATCCAAGCCTGTGCATCCCTGTATCTATTTTAATATGGACTTTTAGTGCGAAGTTCTGGCTGTTTAACGCTTTTGCGTAATCGAAATCTATCAATGTCTGTATCAGATCATATTTTTCCAAATCGGACGCGCGTTTCACACTGGTATATCCCAGAATAAGGACTTCCCCGCGAATGCCATTTTTTCTAAGCTGTATGCCTTCCTCAATTGTAGCGACCGCAAACGCCTTGATCCCCATCTCATTCAGAATTGTGGCTATTCTGCAAGCCCCATGCCCGTATGCTTCCGCTTTCACAACAGCCATTAATTCACATGCAGGCGGCATTGCTTCTGTTAATACTTTTACATTATGCTTCAGATTTTCTATCTTCAGTTCGATCCAGGAACGCTCCGTTCCTGCCTGTGTATTTTCCACCTTACCCTTCTCCTATAAATATAGTAAACGCATGGGCTGTGAAACAACGGTACAATTGTCCGGCACATTTGTACTTACTACCGCACCTGCGCCTATTTTTA
The DNA here is from genome assembly GCA_947564645.1 of uncultured Lachnospiraceae bacterium. Lineage (GTDB taxonomy): Bacteria > Bacillota > Clostridia > Lachnospirales > Lachnospiraceae > UBA3282. The sequence continues at coordinate 11,524 of CANOCU010000018.1, read as the reverse complement.
CATGATCCCCTATTTTGATATCCCCGATAACGACCGCGCCTGCACCGATCAGACAATGATCCCCAATGACCGGCGCTTTTCTGTCCACTTCTCCGATTGTTACATTTTGATAAATGCAGCAGTTTTCCCCTATTGTTGCATAGCGGGAAATAAAAACACCATGCAGTCCGTGTGGGAGTGACAAATTGTTCTTTATGATCGTATCCGAACCGATGTACCCTCCATGCCGGTGCGCACATCTGCTCAGTAAAAAAGTCAGAATATCATGTGTCATTCCTTCTCTCCCTGCCTTTTTCTGAAGCCTGTAAAGACGCCAGAAATGATGCAGATCATTTCCTCTTGCATAATCGATGATTCTTCTTCTGATCTTCATGATGACCTCCTTATACAAAATCGCCTGCTGCAATAGATTTATGATCAATATCCCTTATATCCTGGAAATTCCGCTTCCTATATAGTTAATGACATTAGAAATTTCGTTTACTATAAATACAGGCCTATTAACCGATCCAATACTTCCGTAAAAGATAAACCAATGCCTTTCATCATATTGGGATACCGGCTATGGGCAGTAAATCCGGGAATGGTATTTACTTCATTAAATACGATCTCACCGGACGATGTATAGAACAGATCCACCCTTGCATAGCCCGAACATCCCAAAACTCTGTATATGATCTTAGCCGTTTCCTGTATCCTTTTTTCCGTATCGCAGTCCACTCTTGCCGGCATATAAATTTTTGAAGAGTGCAAGGTATACTTTTCCGTATAATCAAAAAAACTTCCCGATAATTCTATTTCATCAATTCTGCCGACAGTCAGGGTATCCTTGCCAAGTATCGCGCAGCCGACTTCAAATCCATTGACAGCTTTTTCAACAATAACTTCCGTATCGTGTTGAAAGGCAGACTCTGCCGCCGCATCAAGCTGCTGCATCTCAGTTATTCTTGTGATGCCAAAAGAAGAGCCCGACCGTACAGGCTTTACAAACAACGGACAGCATAATCTTTTCTTTATTTCCCTGTAAGCCATTTCTTTTTCAGAACGTTTAAAAGTTACCGATTCCGGGACCGCGATGCCTGCAAGGCTGACAAGTTTGTGCGCCCTGTCCTTGTCCATACAGATCGCCGACGAAAGCGTATTACATCCCACAACCGGGATTCCTGCCAGTTCAAATAACCCCTGCAAAGTGCCATCCTCCCCATTTTTGCCATGTAATATCGGGAATACCAGATCAATCGGAATCCTTCTGAACTGATTCCCATGAAGCTCTGCAAATCCCTGTTCGAGACGGCTTTGGGAAACCATGACCGGATTTAAATTTTCCTCGTCTTCAAACCATGCATTGCTGCTGATATTTTCAATTTTTCCTGTATAGTGATACCATTCTCCATCCCTGGTAATACCGACAGGCACAATCTCAAAACGGTTTCTGTTGATATTCTGCAAAACGGAACATGCCGATTGCAACGATACATCATACTCTGTTGAATGACCGCCAAAAATAACCGCTACTCTTTTTTTCATATTACCTCCATACCTATCGCAAGCCTTGCCTGCGACACTGCTTAAATAGAAAATCCTATACACTGCCTTCTTCCACTATCAGATTATCAGGGAGCCGATACCCTATCTGACACCGATTGACATACAATTTCCTTTCCGTTTTACTGCCGGAATCCTTGTCTGTCTCCATACGGCAGACAGAGGCGATCTGATAGATTTTTCCCCCTGCTTTTCTGTAAGTTACCGAAGGATTGAACACGGAATACTCCATGTTTACGGCGTCTTTCGCCAGAATGCGTCCATACATGGCAGCATCATCAAAATCAATCTCAATCTGAAATGTGTTCTCCGTCTTATTGCAGACTTTTAAATCCAACCAGCCCTCATTCACTGTCGCGTCCGTTCCTTTTGGAAGATCTTCTGTTGTGGACGGAAAAGATAACGCGGCATGTCCATGCCGTTCGGTCACGGTCAATGGCGTGTGCAAAAACATCCAGAACAGCATATCGCTCAGCATACATAATCCCCCGCCATAAGATGGAACGGTTTTCCCATCGATCACATTCAGTCCGGCTTTATATTTTTGATAGCGGTCTGCCCACCGGACAAGCTGCCAAAAGGAAAAAGTTTCTCCCGGCTCTATCATGATCTTATCAATTGTTTCAGCCGCCAGTTTTAAATTGTATACTTTATTAAACTGATATTTCATATCGAATCCACTGTTTCCATTCAGCATGGGAACGGAAGTCTGATATACCAGATTGGAAAGTGTTTTTTCAGATCTCTTTTGTGCATACCTGTTCCTGTCTAAATACATTTTCAAATAAAAGACTTTTTTTCTTTGCCATTTGCGGAAAGGAAGCAAAAAAGGAAAGATCTGTGTCAGTCTTTTTCTTGTCATCAAAATCCTCCTTCCTCTATTTTGCGCAAAACAAAACACCCTTGTTCCGGTACCGTTATCCTACCAGAAACAAGAGTGTGGTTTATTTGTTTATGCTTAAGAAATACAACTGATTTACAATAGACTTTCTTACGAATTACTTACGTTAAACGAAATTTGTTATGTCGTTTACCATAACTCTACAAAACCGGCAATACGACTTCAAATTCGGTTACTTCATCCTGGCTTCTCGCTTGAATGTTACCATGATGAAGCTCCACAATCTGCCTTGCGATAGCCAGTCCCAGACCTGCTCCTCCGCTGCTCGTACTTCGCGAAGCGTCAAGCCTGTAAAACTGTTCAAAGATCCGCTCCAGTTTTTCCGCCGGAATGGTATCTCCATGATTGGTAAAACGGATCCTTACATTTTCTTCCTGTCTGGTAACTGCAATGACAATATCCGTACCGTTAAAACTGTAAATAACGGCATTTCTTAACAGATTGTCAAATACGCGCTGCATTTTGTCTGCATCGCATTTCAGAATCATATCCTCCGGAACACGAAGATCACACTTCAGATCCTTCTCTTTCAACATTGGCTGAAATTCATATAAAAGCATTTCGAGCAAACGCCCTAAATTGATCTTACGATATTGCAGCGTGATTGTCGTCAGATTATATTTTGATATTTCAAAAAATTCATTGATCAGATCCTCCAGCCGTTCTGCTTTATCCAATGAAACGGAAAGATATTTTTCTCTTAGCTCATCCGAAATTTTCCCTTCATCGCGCAATAAATTCAGATAACCGGTCACAGAGGCCAGGGGTGTTTTCAAGTCATGGGCAAGATACATGATCAGATCATTTTTCCGCTGTTCTGCCGCCGTCATATCTCTTCTTTGTTTTTCAATGATATGCTTGATTGCATTTAATTTTCGCTCCATGGGTAAAAGTTCAGGCGACAGGGATACCTCCGCCGCGCCGTCCTCTATCAGGCTGTCCATTCCCTTTTCAATTTCCTCAAAATATTTTGTAAACCACCTCAGAAAGATGCGGAATATAATAAGAAATGCGATCACTAATGCTGCTATCATTAGCATATCCATATGATTGCGGAATAATTGCGTATAGAAATTACGTGCCGTATCATACTCCATCCGGAAAGTATTCTGTAAGATATCAACCACAAAATCAGCAAAACGGCCTCGTAAAACCATAAAGCGCAGAAAATAAACCGACAGCACCGCCACGAAAAACATTGCAGTCAACCGGATAAAGACCCTGGTATAAAATGTCTGGAATTCTTTCTTGAATATTGTTTTTTTATTTTTCAATGGTGTACCCTACTCCCCATATATTTACGATAAATTTCGCCTTTTTTGCCGAATCATTCATCTTTTCCCGCAAACGGCCAATATGCGCCATTACTGTGTTATTGTTATTCAGATATTTTTCACCCCATACTGCCTCAAATAATTCCTCTGACGGCACTGCTTTTCCCTGATTCTCACATAAATACCAGAGAATCGAAAACTCGATCGGTGTTAATTGCAGCTCTTTTCCATACAGAAAACATTTATGGGTGTGTTTGTTGATCAACAGTCCCCTGATATCGTACTCCTCCGTCTCCTCCGCTTTTCTTCCCGCAAGATTGTTATAACGTACATACCGTCTCAGCTGCGTTTTGACTCTGGCTGCCACTTCTAATGGATTAAACGGCTTTGTGATATAATCGTCGGCACCGATCGTCAGTCCCATAATCTTATCCTGATCCTCTGTTTTGGCTGTAAGCATGATGATCGGATAGTAAAACCGTTCCCTGATCTTCTGGCAGATGCGAAAACCGTCTGTGTCGGGCAGCATCACATCTATGATCGCCAAATCCAGTTCTGTTTCATGAATGCATTTCAGGGCATCCGTCCCATTATAGAATTTATAGACCGTATAACCGTCATTTTTCAGGTAGACCTCGATCAAATCCGCTATTTCTTTTTCATCATCCACGATCAGAATTTTTTCGTTCATACAACTCTCCATTCAGCCGCCTTCCGGTTGTCGGCACAAATAGTAATGAAAATTCTACGTTCTTTGTAACGGTTCTGCCTTCGGCTTCCCTGTTACGAAATCCATGATTCCTACTTCATATCGTTTACTATAATTATAGTGAAAGAAACGTAGAACGCAATGTAAAATTTGCGGCCGCGCAGGTTGGAAATTTTCTGAAAAAAGGAATTGAGATATCCAAAAAGAGTGTTTATAATAGACTTAAGAGGATAAAAACAGAAAAAGGGGGATATATTTATGTATAATATCGTAACGATCGAACGGCGATATGCCAGTGGCGGAAATGAGATCGGCAAGAAGCTGGCGGACGCACTCGGCTATAAACTCTACGACAGAAACATTCTCATCAAAGCGGCCAAGAACCTTGAGATTCCTTATTTTCAGATCGAGAATCTGGACGAGAGCACTTCTGGCGGCATTCTGATGAATCTGGCAAAGACAGGACTTGGCGGACTCTCCGGCAACCGGGAACTGCCCCTGGCAGACAAGCTGTTCCTGGAGGAAGAACGGATCATAGAAGAGGCTGCCGAGAAAGGCAACTGCGTCATCGTCGGCAGAGCTTCCGGTTATATCCTGCGGGAACATGAGAATGCGCTGCGGGTATTCGTCTATGCAGACAAACAGAAGCGGATCCAGAGAGCGATCGAGCGAGAAGGAATCCAGCAGTCAGAGGCAGAGAATGCCCTGAAGCGGCACGACAAGCGAAGAGGCGGCTTCTACAATTCCGTTACCAACTGGGAATGGGGCGCACCCGAATATTACGACCTGTTCCTGAACGCCGGCGATCTCGGAATTGACAGATGTGTCAGGATTTTGCAAGAAGCGATCAAATAACAGCGTTTCATAAAGGGAGGCCTGTGCGCCTCCCACTTCCAAAACTCGCACCATTGGTGCGAGTTTTTATTGTCCGGATCAGAATCTCTTGATCTTCTTTGTTGTGTTCTTCTCAAATTCCACGTCACGAACCTTCAACTTAAAGACCCGCTTATAGAGCGGCGCCGTCTTGTTATAATCGTCGATGAGCGCCTGCAGCTGTGCCTGCAGATCCTTGATCTTCTTCTTGGCCGCGTACTCGTAATCCGGGAAGATCTCCGCCTCGATCACGCCCTCACTGTCACGCACCAGCACTTCCTGTACAAGGCGGTTTTCACCCAGCTTGTTCTCGATCTCTTCCGGCGACACATTCTCGCCGTTGGGCGTGATGATCAGATTCTTCTTACGCCCGGTCAGGAACAGGAAACCTTCCTCGTCTATGTAACCTAAGTCTCCCGTCTTTAACCAGCCGTCCTCCAGAGTCTGCGCCGTCTCCTCCGGCATCTGATAATAGCCCTGCATCACACTTGTGCCTTTTACCCAGATCTCCTCGTCCACGATCTTCACCTCGCAGTTGGGCATACATTTACCGATGGAGCCTGCCTTGGACGCATTGTTGCAGTTGGTGCTGATGACCGGCGCGCACTCCGTCATGCCGTAGCCCTGCAGAATCCTGATGCCGTACTTTTTAAACAGATCGATATAAGCCGGATTCAGATATGCACCGCCGCTGCATATGGTGTGGAACTGTTTGCCGAAAACCTTGATCTTCACCAGAGGCGCCGGGATCAGAGACGCTTCCTCCAGCTTCTTGGCCAGTGTCTCCACCATAAGCGGCACCATCAGGATCATATTGGGCTCAAAAAGCTTGATATTCTTGGCCACCCGCAGCAGGGAATCATTGATGCAGATAATCGCCCCTACGGAAGTGCCTTTCAGAATATCCATACTCAGGCAGTAAGCGTGGTGGATCGGCAATACGCTCATCAGCACCGTTCCCGGCTCATAGCCCATATCAAGAGCCGTCGCATTCTCCGCCAGATTCCTGTGCGTGAGCATGACGCCCTTGCTCTTCCCCGTCGTTCCCGATGTAAACATGATCGTCGCCAGATCCTCCGGCTGCGGCCGGAAGTCATCTCTTTCCGGTGCTTTTTCGATCAGCTTCCACATGGAGAGGGCATTCGGAACCGTAGTCCCCTCTTCCATGGCAATGAAATTGACTAACTTCGGACATTTCTCCGCTGCCATAAGCGCCACATTCTCCTTCGATGCATCATAGAGGAATGTAGTCACATCCGCCCTGTCGAGCAGCTCACAGAGATCTTCCGCAGGCAGGTTCGCATCCAGGGGCACCGCCACACTGCCGCCGCCAACAATCCCGTAATAGCCCGTGATCCAAGAATAGGAGGTCGCCCCTATAAGCGCGATATGCTTTCCCTGTTCTCCCAGATCTTTAAGCGCCGCCGAGAAATGCTCGCTGTCCTGCCGCAGCTGGGTATACGTCCTGGCCGCTACCTTTGTCTCCTTCTTACCGCCCTCTCCTGCTTCCTTCACCTTATACCGGATGGCATCCTGCGAACCGTAAGCCTCCTGTGCCTTTACAAGCAACTCATAAATCGTACTGCGCAATTCGTTCATAAATTCTCCCTCCGCGTGTCCCGCACGCACCGAAATACCGGTCACACTACAGTCAGCGCTCTTTCCTGTCATCCGCCCCTCAGAATGAGGCGTCTTAGGCTACGCCAGCTTCTCCAGATACTCCACCGCCTCCTGCACGGTACGGATATCCACCACTTCCTCCTGGTCGATCTCGATATCCATCACGTCCTCGATCTCGCCAAGCATACTCATAAAGTCAAATGAGGTAAAGCCCAGATCCTCAATAAAGCGGGATTCCGGCTTGATATCCTCCTTCTTCACTTCCACATAATTTACGATAATATCCTTTAACTGCTCTAACATTTTCTCTCATCCTTTCCTATTTTTACTTCCAAACTTTTACACAAGTTTGATGATCTCTCCGATCTTCAGATCCGGATTCTCGATCCCCTTAAACATGATCTTGCAGATATAATAATAGAAATATTCCAGCTGCTCCTTACTGTACGCCTTCGTCTGGTGCTCGAAGCTGAAATCCAGCCCGTTATCCTCCGACCGGTGCATCACCGTAAGATACAGACCGTCCGAATAATACCCGTTGCAGTACCGCTTCGTCTTATACCGGATACCGCCTAAGTCCGTCAGGCCTTTTTCCCGCAGAGTCGCCGGCTGATAGGTGAGCGACACCGTCTCGTATCCCATGCCCTGCGGCGGATTATAGAGCTCCTTCCTGTAACCAAGATATTCCGCCGGATTGTAATTCACATACCGGAACACCTCATTCTGCTTATCCCGGATCTCGAAGATTCCCTGCAAAAAGGTCTTTTCCTCCGGAATGATCGTCCGGAACGGGAAGCAGTGGATCCTGGTGCCGCCCGACTTCTTCTCCTGCAGGGTCGCCCGGCGTGCATATGCCACCTGCATGGACACGTCGTCACACGCATTGATCTTCTGCAGGTAGGTACGGATACCCATGATCAGCAGGCACTGCAGCGAAATATGCTGCTGCTCGCAGAAGGTCATCAGCCTTCTCGTCGGTTCCTCCTCCAGATGGAAGATATCGATAGCCGCCGCGAAGCTGTCCGATCCGGTAGGCGCCGCCCGCAGGTTCGGATTGCCTGTGGCTGCCCTTGCCGCCTCCAGTTTCCCCGGCCCTTCGATTCCGTTGTAGATCGGCTCCGACTCCTCGATCAGCTTCCGGAAATAAGCCCGGTCCCTGGCCTGCGCCTTACTGCCGTTCTCATAAGCCAGATCCTTCTCTACCTGCTCGATATAAGAACGCATATCGGCCGGATAAGGAATGTTCTCGAAATTCGCATTGCAGTACAACTCGATCACGTCTTTCATGAAGCCGATCAGCGACTGCGCATCCAGGAATCTGTGATCACCCACAAGGAACATACCCTCGAAGCCGTCCGGCGTCTTGATAATAACAACCCTGTTCATCGGCTCGTCTTCCTTGTCAAAAGGCACCCGCGTCCAGGCCGTCATCTCAGCCTCCGCCTCCTCCATGGTCTTATCCGTAAAATCCACAAACTCGATCTCCCGGTCTTCCTTTTCCGCGATATACTGATACCACTCCTGCTCCTTCCTGTCATAGGCAAGCCGCGCCCGCATGGACTCACACCGCTCGTATGCCTTATAGATGGCTTTCCGAAGCTCGTCAATATTCAGTTCAAACTCGATCGTCAGGCTCGTGCCTACGTTCAGGATCTCTTTCCCGGGACAGTACTGCGCATAATAGTTATGAAATTTCTGTGCCACCGTCAACGGGTATGTCTTATAGCCTTTTCTTGTCTTCATTTTATTCTATCCCTCTCACACTCGCACCTCACGTTTTTCCAGACACATATGTTCTGTGAAAAATATGGTGCCAATAAATTTCTACACAAAGTCGCCTGTTCTCAGAAGATCTCCTCCGCGAACTCATCCAGCGTCTTCTCATAAGTCGCCATATCCTTATAGTAGCTCTCCGCATGGGCTGCCCCTTCCACGATCAGCTTGCGTTTCCTGGACCGGCAGTTTTCATAGATCTCATCACACATACTGCAGGGTACGAAGGTATCCGCCGAGCCGTGTATGAAAAGAATCGGCACCTGGGCCTTCTGCACCTCATATTTGGCATTGCACTCATCCATCCCATATCCCGCCAGTTTCCTGTTGATCAGATCTGCTCCCTGGATGGCCGGAAACGCCGGCAGATGATACATATTGTTTAATACATGGGTGAACACCTCCTTGGGAGAAGTGAACCCGCAGTCGGACACAATGCCCTTGACATTAACCGGCAGTTCGAGACCGCTCGTCATCAGCACCGTAGCGCCGCCCATGGAAGTGCCGAAAAGCATGATCTCCACGTCCTCGCCGCACTCTCCGATCATCCAGTCGATCCATGCAAGCGCATCCTTCCTGTCCAGACATCCGAAGCCGATGTACTCGCCCTCACTCTCACCGTGGGCCCTGGCATCCGGCAGCAGCATGGCATATCCATGCTTTAAAAAATAGTCGGCGATCGCTATGTGGTTGCTCAGACCCTCGCCCGTGTAGCCATGGAAACAGATCACGGCTTTCTTAACCTTTGCCGTCTTCCCGGCTTCCCCACTCTCCTTCTCTGCACTTTCTTCATTCACAAGCGCCGGAAAATAGGTGGCATGAAGCCGCAGCCCGTCAAACGATGTCACATATTCGTCACTGTGCGGCTGCGCCATCACGAACCCTTTTCTCTCCTCCATCAGCGGAAAGTACTTCTGCCAGTCCGTACCGGACATCTTCGTCGTCCGCTCCGTCTTCGCATTCCCCCGCTTCATGGTCCTGTTGTAAAAATATACCGTCTCTCCTACCCCTGCCGCGGCCAGAATCCCGGCTGCCGCAACGATGTTCTTCAATGCTCCCATCGTTTCATCATCTTCTTTCTTCTTTTTTATATATACTCCTGTTCCTTTTCGTTCTGCCTATTTCTTACTCTTCTTGTTTTCTTTCTCCACTACCTTCTTAGCTACCGTCTTTACAACCGTATCCACCACTTTATCCGCCGCCTTCTTCGCCAGGCTCTTCTCCTGCGCCGCCTTCTTCATCTCGATGATCTCTTTCAGCCGCAGCGCCTTCTCGATATTGCCTTCCACACGCAGTTTCTGCTCCGTAAATGCGGCTACCGGATCGATCGTCCCGTCGGCAATGCCAAAAAGCACATCCGGCGCACAGATGAACATGGCGTCTCTGTCATAATACTCATAAGGCTCCACATGCAGTTCGCCGTCCTTCACTTCCACATAGAAGGCGCCGCCCGCTTCCTCATCCTCGATGTTAAACTGGAATGCAAGATGTTCCTGAATGTCACTCACATCGGCTCCCATAAATTTCCCTTTGATCTCATAGAACAGATCTGCATACGTCATACTAAATCCTCCTTCTTCCCTTCTCCCATCCGGGTCCCGTCTGTTATCGATGTATCCTGTCTATCTGCCTGTTTTAATAGAATGCGCCGTTATGTCTGACATGATGCATGTACCTTCGCATTTCCAATATAGCCAGCGTATCGACCATCGGTCGAATGTTGCTAAAGAAACAGTACCACATTCTTCGACCAATGGTCAACTATATTTTTAGCTAATTTGTGCAGAAGTTTTTTCTCTTTTTGTGGCATTATTTATAATTGTCCGGGAATACAGTTTGTGATATGATTGCTTATAATATTCAGAAAATATTTTTTGCTCATGCTGATCATACTCAAATTTGATACGGAGGTGGAGGTTTACTATGCCGGACCTGAAGAAATATGACAGAATCTTAGACGCGCTGCAACAGCTTCTGGAAGATGAGACCATCCAGAATATTTCCGTCAGCGATATTGCAAGGAAGGCCGGAATCGGCAAGGGAAGCATCTACTACTACTTTCCTTCCAAGGAAGCGATCCTCGATGCCCTGATCGAAAGAAACTATGAGAAGCCGCTGAAGACGGCGAAGAATCTTGCCAGTCAGACGGAAGTCTCACCCTTCACGCGCATGGCCATGATCCTGCAGGCGTGCCGCAACTCTTCCGATGCCTTTCTGAGCCAGGACAACACCGTTAGGGCGAACGCGCAGGAGAGCGCCTTTCTGCATCAGAAGTATATGAACCATTTGATCGCCGAACTGAAGCCCAGTCTGACAGAGATCATCAGACAGGGCATCGAAGCCGGCGAGATCCATTTCGAATACCCGGCGGCCCTCGCAGAGATCGTACTGATCGTGCTAGCCGTCAAGTTGAACAACACCTTCCTCTCCGCCACCGCCGAGGATTCGGAAGATACGATCCGCGGTCTGGTAGCACTGTTGGAGAGGGGGACAGGGGTACCGGAAGGAACGCTTAATTATCTGACGCTGCCCAGCGTAGATGTCTAGTACTTTGTACTGAATCGGCGGCCATCAGCCTGCGTCCCGGCCGTACACTTCGATCTGACTTAAGGCCGGGAAGGGAGACGGATCGTCCGCCTTGATCAGCTTCTCTAACTTCACCCATTTTACTTTTTTGGCTTTGAAAGCCAGTGTGTGCGGAAGGCTGCTCTTCTCAAGCTTCCACTCCACGGAAGTGGTGTCGGAGAATGTAAGCGTCACCTGCTGGCACCAGTTGTCATGCGGAAAATCCGATCTGGTGTAAAGCACGATCTTATCGATCTCCACCTC
>CANOCU010000017.1 GCA_947564645.1 uncultured Lachnospiraceae bacterium | reverse complement strand
GCCATTGCTTTTCCTCCTCAAATTTTAATACAAGCTGCTTTAAATATCTCTTATACTCATCTTATATTATTATATACCCCCAAAATCATTTTCTCAATCTACTTCTCTCCACAAATTCTGTTCACCATTATGCCTGTTCCATACAGTCCATTTTAGCGTTAAGAGTCCGCTCGCGTACCATATATTGTATTTTGATAATTGTTTCGATACTATATTTAGTGTCATCAAAATATCTACATGCTAGAACACAAAGTATTCTACCGCGTTTTCCGGGAAAAATTCCTTGAACTCACCATACAACTGGCCGGCGAGGGTCTTATTATGGGCTATCACCAGAGTGGGGTTCTGGAGCTGGTTGCCTTCCCTGAAGCCTTTCACAAGGGCTTCTATAGCCTGGGGCTAGTCGCCGGTGGGCTGGTATTCGCTGTGAAGTTTGAATGTTCTTTGTTCGATGAGCGTTCTCTGTTCCATATGCAGTTCATTGGAGGCAGCGACGATAAATTCGCTAAACGCTTCGTGGTCTTGATATAAATTCATAAATAATTCCCCATTCAATCAGTTTTTTTGCAGTAGGACCCGTAATGCCAGACAGCACGCTGGAAAGAAGCTCCTTACTGTAATTTCGCTGCTTTGCATAGTTTTTCAGAAGAATCCCCGTATCAGAATCAGAAAGCTCGGAATATTTTTCTGCCTGGGAAACGGCATCCAAAAACTGGAGCAGTCCGGCATTTTCCGATGTTATAGCCGTGGCGGGCCGTTTCAGCCGGACGGCCTGGGAGCCTACGGTGACGGTACGCCCCTTTGTCGATTCTTTTGACGTTACAATCTCCAGTGTTGCCGGCATCTGGGTTGTCAGACCAATCTGATTGGCAAAAGTGGCTCCGGCGAAGTATCCATAGGTTTCTGTTGCACTTTGGACATATTTACACATAATGACCTTCATAGGATCTAAATAACTTTTTTTCAGCAGCCGTGACACTTTAGGGATATAATAAATCCCGGTATCAAAACGGGCCAGATCGCCTGACCCCAGCAACCGTTTAAAATGCTGGCGCAACGCATTATCATTAAGACCATCCAACTGAATCTCGTTTATGAAGATCGGTTCATTGTAACCATAGTTTTTTTCCAGATATTCCTTCAGCATACAGGTATCCACTCCTTCCACCTCCACACTACTATATTTATACCAAAAAGGTCTATGGATATGTCAAAGTATAGTTTGTATGTTTTTTGCAGAATTATACAGAGAGGATAAAGGATCGACTACTTTTGACTGTCAATAAATCCATATGTTTTCGCATATACTCAAAGGCATTGGCCGGAATACTCTTATTTGCAGAAACGTTTCATGTCAACCGTTTTTCTATCTTGACAAACAGCCTGCATCCTGCCATAATTCATATATGCAACTAGTTACCAATCGGAGAAATCACATGAACCAGGACGATTTGATTGCAAGCTTCTCGGACACCACCGAAAACCAGATGAAAGCTGTTTTCAGTACCTTATTTATTGCCGGAAACAGACTGCAGACACTTTTCGATAAGCACATTCCGCAGCTATCCCTTAAGCAATTTATGCTGTTGGCAATCATCAGGCAGACAAACAAGCCCTTAACTTTTACACAATTAGGAAATCTTCTCGGCTGTTCAAGACAAAATATTAAGAAGCTGGCCGACTCCCTGCTGCGAAAAGGCTTCATTACATTCCGGCAGAGTCCTGTGGATCCAAGAGCCCTGTGCATCTGCCCCACGGAAAAGGTGAATGCCTATTTCCAGAACGATTTTTCCGAATATCAGAAGCAGTTAACCTATCTTTTCGAAGTCTATACCGACCAGGAAATTGAAACGCTTTTTGTTCTCCTGTCCAGGCTATATAGAGGCATAGATAATTTGGATCAAAAGGCCGGCAAAGACATTGCAAACTTCCGATTACCTGATCATTTATAACGGAAGAAATTTATAATGGAGGAAAAAGGAGAGCTAACTCATGAAAGCAGTAATAATCTTCAATTCACAGACAGGATTTACAAGGCAGTATGCCGAATGGATCGCGGAAGCTTCCGGGGCTGACTTCATGGAATTATCCGTGGCAAAGAAGAAAGACCTAACCGCCTATGAAGCAATCATTTTTGGTGGCTGGGCCTGCGCAGGAAGTATTAGTAAGCTTAACTGGTTCAAAGATAATATGGGCAAGTGGCCGGATCAGAAACTTATCGTGTTCTGTGTCGGCGCAAGCCCTGCAGACAGTCCGGAAATTATGCCCTCTCTCAGACAGAACTTTACAGAAGAGCAATTCCGGCGGGTACATGTATTTTATTGTCCCGGCGGACTGCAATACGAAAAGATGTCTCTTTCGTCAAAGCTCATGATGAAAATGTTTCTAAAAATGCTTCAGACTAAAAAAGACAAGACAGAAGCAGACCAGGAAATGATCCGCATGATCTCCGCCTCCTATGACATTTCGGATCAGAAATACATCGAACCGATCCTGAAATGTCTCACCGATCCGCAAGAGCAGCCCTGCACCTGAGTACAGGGCTGCTTTCGCATTTACGGCAGTTCCTCCACCACGGCGATCGCCTGCTCGATAATATTCTGGAAAGTCTCGATCAGTACCCCTTTCTTACTGTCGTCGATATCCATCTTATCGATGATGTCGCTGTAAACACCGGCCGTCCCGACAAGAGAGTCCTGAACCGTCTGCACATAAGTGCGGTTTCTCTCCACTGCGCTTTCGATCGCTTCCCGTACCTGGGCCGTGCCGGCCGCGCTTCTCTTCACGTCATCGAAGTATTTTCCCGTCTGTTCGATGCTCTCGATGTTGCAGAGCATCACTTCATCGGAAGCCTGGATGAACTTGTTCAGTTCATTGCTCTGCCGCTCTACCTCCACAATGCTCGCGTGAATGCCCTCGACCATATCTCTGCTCGTCTTCGCAAGATTACCTACCTCCTCCGCGACGACCGCGAAGCCCCTTCCCTGTTCGCCGGCCCTGGCCGCCTCGATGCTTGCATTCAGCGCCAACAGGTTAGTCTGATCGGCAACCGACTTGATCCCCGTAAGACTGTTTCTGATCTTATCCAGTGCATCCTGCAGCAGCTCAAATGTCTTGGACATATTCCTGAAATTCTCCTGCAGAGAATTGGAATCCTCCTTCAACTGCTCCATCTGCCTCTGTGCCTCCGAGACAGACGCATCAATCTCCGTCTCTACATCGCTGAAATGGTCCGCTGCCGCCGTGATATCCCGAAATCCGTCCTCCAGCGCACTCACCTCACCCTGCGGACCGACCATATCTTCCTTCAGGCCTGAGAGACGTTCCGTTGCATACCGCATCTTCTGTGTAGTCAGAAAAACGTCGTCTGCCAGCTCGTTCACCACCCTGTATACACTTGACAGCGCATAATCCAGTGGATGCTTATCAAATTCTGCCTGCTTCTGTAGCGCCGTAAGGGATGCGGAATCCTTTTCTTTATCATTCTTTCCAGCGTTTCCGAACAATTTGAACACGTCTATCACCTCCTACTCAAATGCCAGACAGCACATTGTCTGATTGACGAACTGCGTATTGTAGTGTTCCCCGACACCGACCATGCCCGCATGGCCAAAACCCTGACACATCTGTGCAAGATAACTGTCCCAGTATTGTTCATCGTTAAACATGATGTAACGGAACAGGCAGTTGACGGAAAGCACTGCAGATACACGGCCAAGATCGCTCTTGATCCTGGAGATCGTATCCTGTACCACCTCTCTGTAGTCGCCCATACTTAAGATCGTCAGAAAGTCCATCTTGTTCGCCGGCCGAAAGGTGGTGATGCTGCCATCCGATTCCACACCTTTGATCGAGACAATATAAGTATCGGAACCGCAGACATGGCCAAACGGATTCTTGAAAGTCTGCGTCGTGATCTTATCTCTGCTGATGCCCAGCTCGGAAGTGTACACTTTCTCGGCAGACTTATTCTCCAATGTACGAATCTTATACTTCTTTGGTTCTGCCTCCGTCACCATGAACTGCTTCTCATTGCCCTGCGGATGTATGTAGATATTCTCCTTGTAGGACTTTATCTTTCCATTCAGATTCTTAAAGAGAAAGAAAGCGCAGGCATCCTGATAAACCTTGCCATTGCAGGCTACCGACGCGGAATTGCTCGTACCCCCTGCAAGGTCGTACCCCAGACGGCACAGATAATCGGACAGTGTGGTAACAGCGCGGACATCCGCTCCCGCAGAGCAGATATCAAAACATGCCGTTCTCCCTTTCTCGCCGCCCACTGCCCTTACCGCATTCTCCAGGCGCCTGATATATTTGATCGGCATGACGGAAGCCTGCTCCAGGACGTCCGCCGCCACCTTAATATTTTCCTTCATCGCGATGACCGTAA
Source organism: uncultured Lachnospiraceae bacterium (assembly GCA_947564645.1). Taxonomy (GTDB): domain Bacteria; phylum Bacillota; class Clostridia; order Lachnospirales; family Lachnospiraceae; genus UBA3282. The sequence continues at coordinate 55,531 of CANOCU010000017.1, read as the reverse complement.
TACCCGCGTCAAAAAACTCTCTGCCAATATACGCCTGCCCGACGCCTCCTATCGACGCCACCCCCGGAAAAGCCTTCTCGATCTCAGCGGCCGCGCGCTCAAGCATATCCTCCTTCGCAACAGAAAAAAACAGGGCCGCCGGCTCTGTAATGGTTCGTAAGGCTTCTGATACATCGCCTTTCTTACTGCTGCCATATGCAAACTTCATACCAGTATCCTCCATTCTTCCTAATTATATGCCGAATACAAATTCCCCTTTGACAATCAGGCAAATGTAATCATATCACAAATGGCATTTTTTTCCTACTGTTTTCTTTCAGAAATAAGCTTTCAGTAATAAGCAAAGATCGTTTGCAGGATTTGCTTTACGAAAACAGATAAGCGAAAGAATTTCCTATCTGCAAAAAGACAGGGGTTAAACCCCTGCCTTCGCCTTACGCTCCTCAAGTTCTTTAATATACTGCGGGTTCTTCGTCTCCACATCCAGAAACCAGGTATCGATCAGCAGGATCACAGCGATCACCAGCGGACCGAATTTGAAGAAACCGTTGATACCGGAAACTGCCTGTGCCGTCTGCACTGCCGCCTGGCCGTCATAACCGATGGCAGTCAGGATGAACCCGAACAACGCCGTCATCGCGCCTTGTCCTACTTTAGCGCCTACGGAGCTTGCCGAGAAGAGGACGGACTGCACACGGGTACCCGTCTTCCACTCACCGTAATCGATTGTGTCTCCGATCAGAGCGCCCGCCATACCCATGGCAAAGCCCATACCGATTCCGCGAAGAAGCGCCGTGGCGAACAGGACCGGAACCGTCGCAGGCGCCACAATAAAGACCACCTGCGCAACAATCATGCAGGCTGCGCCAAACAGCACCATCTGGCGTTTGGTAAATTTCTTCAGCAGGAACGGACAGACAACGCAAAGAACAACGCCCGGCATATTGGAGCACGCAACGAAAGTGCCCATCAGCCCCATATTACCCATGACCGTGTTCAGATAGTATACGGAAACGGACAGGTTAAAGGTCAGAATAAAGTTTGCACAGAGATTGATCACGAATGCCATCCACCAGTATTTATTGACAAAGGCACACTTCACACCCTGTACGATATTTTCCGGCGGCGCATCATTGTCGATCCGCTCTTTGACAAACAGGATATTCAGCGCCAGTGGAATGATCCCTGCTATACCGAATACCAGAATGGATTTGATCCAGGCACTCTGCACCTGCTGGCCGCCGAAGAAGTTGACCATCGGCATCATAACACTCGCCATAATTGTCTGTGTCAACGCCGCAAAAAGCATTTTGAAGATCAGCATCTGCGAACGGTCTTCGGAATTATTGGTGACATAGGTCGCCAGAGAACCATGTGCCATGCCAACGTAAGTATAAAGCACCGTATTGAACAGATTATATGTAACAAAAATATAGGCTACGCGGACAGCAACCGTAGAATCCGGCACGAGGAATACTAACACCACGGATGCGACCATCGGCAGCGTCCATTTCAGAAGGACAGGAATGCAATGTCCTCTTTTTGATTTATGGGTATCGATGAGCTGCCCCGCAATCAGATCGGAGAAGCCATCAAAGATCTTGGAAACCATGATCACGGCGCCGATCAGGGCGGCATTCATAAAAATAACATCTGTATAAAAGAAGAGCACGTAAGAACTGAAAAGCGTATACATTGCATTCAGACCAACGTCACCGGATCCATACAGGACTTTTTCAACTAAACTTATCTTGTTTGATTCTTTTGGCATAATCTTTCCCTCTCTCTATTTTGTTTTTTGAAACGGTTTCCGGACGGCCGCGCACATTCCCTGTGACTCCATGCCTTTCACAGTAAGCGGCATCTGTTTACATACACCTCCGGATAAATCCGTCGATAATGGCAAGCGCCTCCGGCGTCCAGAACTCCGCGCCTCCGTGATCGGCTCCCTTGATCAGATACAGTTCAACATCCTTACCGCACTTCTTTAACTGGCGGTACAGGATCACACTGCCTTCACAGTTGACCAGACGGTCTTTGGTTCCGTGCAGAATAAGAGTTGGCGGAATCACAGTATCTTCCGTAACGTTGCATTCCACGGAAAGCTTCCGTTTCAGCTCCGGATCATTGCGCAGGTCTACGTGCCCCATCACCATGCCCTCCGGACTGTCCGGCTGACAATGCAGGATCTGAACGGGATTGGAGTCCTCCGCCATCACGCTGGTACTGCCGTAAAAGTTGACGATCCCCTTCACATCCGCAGACACGCCCGGATAGAGGTTACTCTCCGTCTCATCGTGAATCATGCCCGCAAACATCGCCGTGTGGCCGCCCGACGAATCGCCTGACATAATGATCTGATCCGGGTTAATGTGATACTGCGCGGCATTGGCACGCAAAAATCGTACTGCGTTCCTGGCATCCATGATCTGGGCCGGAAAAGGAGCAATGCCGGAATGACGATACTCCACGATCGCCGTCACATAACCCCGTTCCGCCAGTTTGGACACTCTGGGAAGCTGCGCGTAGACATCCTGTGGCATCCATGCGGATCCCTGAACAAAGACTATGCAGGGGCAGACCATCTCCGGCTGATTACGGGTAAACGGCTGTAAGATCTGCATGTGAAGCCTGACGCCGTCTGGCTCGGCATACACTACATTAGGAATATACGTGACGCCCATTTCATCACCCGTGGTAGAAATAACGTGCGCCCCCTCCACCTCCTCCGTAAACTCCGGAATTTCCTCATAAGTCCATTCCTTTACTTCCATGTGAAATCTCCTTTCTTTGTTTGATACAATCTTTATACAAACAATTTAGTAATTATTATACAAAGGCCGCCCTGCCGTGCCTATCCGCCCAGGCAGTCAGTCCATACCGGATGATTGCCAATGTTAAAAAAATCACGACCTGTATTGCTGTGACGCGAAACAAATCGTGATTTTTTAGGATAAAAATCGTGATGGCTATTTTCTATCGATCAGGATCAGCCGCACTTCATGCTCGTCCAACACAGCGGAAAATGTCCATTCTCCGGAATCGGTAATGTGAAGAGGCTCATAGTGAATCTGAAAGCTGCTTGTATTGTTTAAGTACCCGACCTGCTGTTCTCCTCTGATCTCCGGCGCTCCCAACTGCATCCAGGTATCATAACTGCTTCCATGTTCACGGTTAATAGTAAATACCCGTTTCAGATAAATACCCCCCCCCGGAATATCTTTCAGAGTGATCCGGAAGCTTTTTGCCCCCTTTTGTTCAAATCCATAATAGCGGTCCACCGAACGCTGCTCTTCCACGGAAAGCATCCGGTCTATGTGATTTGCCATGTCATAATGACAATAATGATACAGGACAATCTGAATCCTCTTGTAGTCCTCAGAACGGGAAACAAGATACCCTTCTCCTCTGGCCGCCACGATCCCCTTCTCCTGCTGCAGCATGGTCAGCAGCTGATAGGCGAAATACCCGGCCTTGGGAATGCCGTTATAAGTGAGCAGGCCGTAGCCGCCGTGATAAAGGCTGGACCTAATGACCCGACGGTCAGACAGATCCGTCAGATGAGTATAGGAAATTCCCGTCACACCCTCACAGTTTTCCAAAATACTTTTCATAATGTAAGCCGCCTTGAAGCAGGTATCATTTCCCAGGTCATTCTGCCAAATGGTAGAATTCCAATCGCATATATGGACAGCACGGTTTCCCAGCCCATGCTTTTGCAGAACTTCCCTGCAGCGTACGATCTCATGTCTTAAGATATCCGGATCCATGCTGACGGCAGCCGGTTCTCCTGTCATCTGGTCGGACTCGGAGGAAATATTGTCTTCCGTTTTACTGCGGGGAATCCTGGAATAGTCACATCCAAAACACTGGAACGTAAACGTATCCGGCAGGCAGTCATGCGCCTGGCAATACATAAGCAGCTCTTCCAGAAGCGACGGTCCGTCCAATGTAAGAAAACCGGTATCCAGTCCAAAGCCATATACGGACGCCTCCGGCAGACAGCGGCGGACAGCATGGAAGGTCTTTTCGTAATAAGCAAGGTACTGGTCCACCGTAAATACACCATAAGACAGATACAATGCATTAATGGGAGCAAACCGCCACTGCCGTACTTCCTCGTGTCCATACCGCTCCAGAAGATGCCTCATCACCGTCTCTGCCAGAAATTCCCACTTTGCCAGCTTCTCCGGTGTTCCGGGCAACGCTATACAGGAGACCCCGAAAATATTGTCCGTGCGATCCGCCAGCCTGCGGGGCATATAGCTGAATTCCAAAAACGGTTTCAGCCCCAGATCCAGGATCTCGTCCAAAACAATATCCATATAAGTAAAACTCAGCCAGGGTGTGCCGTCGTCGTGTTCATGATACAGATCCATGGCATCGTCCAGAATGCCATGAAAGCGGATATAGCGAAACCCGATCTCCCTTACAGCGCGTTTCAGCACAGTATGAAGGGACTTGCTCATCAGGGAGCTAGCCCAACCAACGCTTATGGTATCATTATGGCACAGTACAAGCGGCCCGGCGTCCTCGAGCAGACTTGTCTGCACACAGACGGTTTCCTGCTGCTTCTTGTCCAGAGGGCGCAGCGCTTCCTCCATTGCTGCATGTTTCAGCAGATTCATATAAGAGATAATATCTGCGGAGTCTGCTTCCCGCTGCAGACAGGGTAAGGACGCTTCGGGCGCGCCGCTGTCCTGTCGATAATGTTTTCTGCGATAGACACCCGGTGTTTCCCCATATTCCTCATGAAAGTTAATGATCATCGTATTAATATTGGAAAATCCGCTGTCCAGTGCAATCTCAGTGATCGTCTTTGCACTGTGAGACAGAAGATAGGCGACGCGGTTTAAGCGGAGTTTGCGCAGATAATCGGAAAAAGAGATCCCCATATACTTCTGAAATTCCCGGGAAAGATGGCTTTTTGAAAGGTAAACCCGGTCTGCCACCTCCTGCATGGTGACAGCTTCGTGAAAATGCATACTCAGATACGTCAGTACTTCCTGCATCCGGTCCGCATCTTTACCGAATGAATGAAACTGACCGCCAGGCACCTCAAACTGTGCTTTCAGGATAGCCAACAGCCCAAAAAGCTGGCTTAAGACATAAAGCTTTCGGGCGGGAGCAGGCTGTCCGAGATGATACTTAAACAGCATGGCCAGTCTGACACGAATCAGCGCCGCATAATCCGCCTGGCAGGAAATATCCTTGCTGCAACAGGCAACGCGCTGAAGCAGCGACTGCTGAAACAAATCCGGAGAAATATAGCCGGAAACGGTGTGGCATCCCGCTTCCGCATACAATTCATGATGCTCATAAGGATTCAGGACAATAAAATCTTCCGGCTCAAGCACATAATTATAACCGGAACCGATAATGGCGATCCGGCCGGACAGAACATATAAGATCTCCATCTCACTGTGGAAGTGAGGAATGGCCGTATTGCAGTCAGTTTCAAAACGTATCTCTTCCATAGCGTTTCTCCTTAACTCAAGGTCTGGTTTCCGGGACTATATAAATTATATAGGCAGAAACTCCTATGCGTCAACGAGCAAAGTGTCAGATCCGCATTATCACGATTTATCCCTGCAGAAATCACGTTTTGTTTCAAAATCCTTTGTCCACACACGAGACAATCTTCCCAAAAGGGATACAGAATAGAAAAAGAAGGCCGTAAAAGAGAGCCGTCCAGGAATTTTTTTGCTAAAATGATCTTAAGATCATAATGATAACAATTGTACAAAGGAGCGTATCGACTTATGAAGAAATGGACAGTACAGCAGGTAATTGACAAAATCCTTATGGACATGTGCGGTGGGGCGAAGATCGAGCCAACCTGTGACATCATTTCCATTGGTAATCCTGACAGGGAAGTCACCGGAGTGGCAACCACCTTTATGGCGACTTTTGACGTGATCCGTGAAGCGGTAGCGCAGGGCAGAAATTTCATTATCACCCATGAACCCACCTGGTTTAACGGACTGGATAAGACCGACTGGTGTGAGAACGACAGTATCTATCTGGCGAAGAAAAAATATCTGGAAGAACATGACGTCACGATCTGGCGTCTCCACGATCACATGCATATGGGGTCTAAGACCGATTACATCTACGAAGGGCTGATCGAAGAACTGGGTTGGCGCGAATATTTGCAGAAGGATGAGCCGCAGCCATGGATCTATGAAATTCCCGAAACGACACTGCGCAAGCTGGCCGAAACGTTTAAAGAGATCTTCCAAATGGATACGATTCAGATCATCGGTTCCCCGGATATGAAGGTACACAGGGTCGGCATTCTGGTAGGCGGCGGAAGCCTGGGCCTCGGTGTGGAAGTAATGCCGATGCAGGTAATGGAACGCGACAGGCTGGATCTGATGGTAGTAGGCGATATCACGGAATGGACCATCTGCGCTTACTTAAACGACGCTTATCAGATGGGATTCAATAAAGGGATGCTTACGCTTGGGCACGAGAGGAGCGAAGAATTTGGCATGAAATATATGGAAAAGTGGCTGCGGGAAAGATTTACGGACTTCCCGATCTCCTTTATCGACGCGAAGGAACCTTTTACCTATCTATAAAAAGACGGCAGTTTTGACCCAACCGCCAAAACTGCCGTCCATTTGCTTATTATTCCTTTATTGTTCCTTCACCGTCCCGTCCATCGGACTGTAGCGCATCCGCACCCGGATACCCTGTCCGTAGTTGCCGAATCCGTTTCCGAACAGCGTCATCCCGCCCACATGCACCGCGTCCTCGCGCACTTCCATCTTCAGCCGGATGGTACTCTTATAATCCAGCCCGAAGTGCTCCAACGAGACATCCGATATCTTCAAACCGTCAATAAAGGTGCCCTGCCTGTTGATGACAAGCATCTTCAGAAGCCCGTACTGGTTCCAGTTGGGGAACCACCAGTCCGGCGTAAAGATACCGCGCACATCCCCGAAGTCCCCCGGGGAAGTCCAGATGCCGATGGGCTCATCGTTCAGGCAGAATGAGATATCCGACGGCCAGTTGCTGTTGACCCCGGGCGCCTCACTGGAAAGTTCCATGGAGAAGGTGATCTCATCGATCTTCTGTGCCACCGGCAGTACATTGGGGATCAGATATTCCACATACCCTTTGGTAAACCATAAGATACCCGCGTTGATCCGGTCGGGGTGGGCGAAATAGCGGGAATCATCCACTTCGCCGATCAGCGACGTCGTCGTGGCAATACCGCAGGTAGGGTACACACTGTAATTGCTGTACTGTCCCACGGGCACCTCGGCTTCATAGAAGCCCACGTTACTGTCTTCCTCTGTGGGAACGATATCTACCAGCAGCCGCTCCTGCGCCACCCGGCAGATCTTCTGGTTGCCGTGTCCGCCGAAATCGACGCGCACCTGGATCAGTCCCACATCCTCCAGCTTCTTGATATGGCTGGTGAGTGCCCCACAGGTAATATTCAGGCTGGTGGCAATCTCGTTCATGTTCATTTCTTTGTTTTTGAGCAAAAGACGGATAATGTTCACCCGCAGCTCGGATCCAAGCGTCTTGAACAGCTCCACTCCGTCTTCCAGATTCCTGATATACATCATGTTAAAATTACCCCCCCCCTTTAGATTTTCCTAAGATAGTATACATTTACCTTCTCCCATATTTGCTCTACGCTTCCTGCCCAAAGGAAAACACCAGTCTTCCCCCGTCGTCCCACTTCACCTTCATCAGCATGGCATGCCGGTTCGGATTATAGAGCGGATTTCCTTCGATCTCCGTCTCCGTCCTGGCATGGTACACCATCACCGTATTTCCCGCTTCATCCGTGGTAAAAGAGTTGTGGCCCGGTCCGTAGATTCCCTTCTGTGCGTCACTGGCCAGCACCGGATAACGCTCCTTCTTCCAGGAGAGAGGATCTAAGAGGTCCGCATCCTCGTCCGCCGTCAGCATCCCCATACAATACGCCACGCCCGTCTCGCTGGCGGAATAGGTCAGATAGATCCTGCCGTCCCGTTTCACCACCGCTGGGCCCTCATTGACCCAGAATCCCACGCGCTCCCAGTCATAATCCGGCGTCGTCAGAAGCACCTGCACGGTCTGCAGTTTCCAGGGACTTTCCATCCGCGCAATATACAGGTTGGAGATCTGTTTGCCCACGCCGACTTTCTCCGCCCATACATAGTAATGTTCCCCCTTGTTCCCGAAGACCGTTCCGTCCAGCGAAAAGCCCCGGAAGGAAAAGGGATCTTCCTCCGCGCACTGCATCTTCCCCTTCTCCGTCCAACGTCCCGTAAGCGGATCTGCATCCTCACATTCCAGTACGTAAGGTCTGATCTCCCAGATATCTTCGGCCTCTCCGGCCGCAAAGTAAAGATACCATTTCCCTTCCAGGAAATGCAGCTCCGGCGCCCACACATGCTCGCTCATAGGGCCGTTCTCATGCTTCCTCCACACCACCGTCTCCTTAGCCTTTGCCAGTCCCGCCAGCGTATCCGCATGGCGCAGCACGATACTGTCATAGGCCGGAACGGAAGCGGTAAAATAATAGCTGCCATCCACATGGCGGTATACATAAGGATCCGCGCGCTGCAGGATCCACGGTTCATTCCATTTTATTTCACTTTCATTGCGCTCACTCATACTGTTCTTCCATCCTTCTTTATTATCATAGCATCCTTTTTTACATTTTTCCAAAGTTTTTTTCAAAAAACTATACATAGATTGAAAAAGAAGGGAGGGGAAACTCCCCTCCGCTCTTACAGGGTACTTTATTCCGCCGCCGTCAATCCCGCGTCGGACATTGCCTGCCTGTTGTACTCGTTTGCCTTCTCCGTCAACTCGCTCACCCAGTCATTGGCGTTCTTTTCCCCGTTAAATACGGAATCCTCTACGCCGGCATAAGGGCCGTCCGGTCCCACGAAGCCTGCGAAACCGGGGATCTGGCAGTCGCCGAACGGGATCACGCCCTGTTTCACCTGATCGAAGTACTGGCCGTATTTCTTATCCTTATCGGTCTGGTCAGCATCCGCTTTCTTCAGGCTGGGGAAGAAAGTGGTCTGATAATCGGTCCAGATCTCCTCGTCCATGGTCAGCGGTGCGGGCATGGACTGTTTCCAGATCTCAACGCCTGCCTCTTCATCGGTCAGTGTCTTATAGGCTTCCATCTTGGCCTTCCAGCCGTCCAGTCCCCAGCCCATGAATTTCAGCAGTTCATATGCCTCTCTGGGATACTCCGTGCCGGAGGAGATGCCGCCGAAATCCAGTACGCCGAATTTATATTTCGCATTGGTTCCTTCCACGGAAGGCGTTGCATACGGAACGAACTCGATTCCCTTGTTTCTGTATTCCTCGGTGTCAAACAGGTTCAGGTAGGTCCAGAACGCGTCGATCTGGAAACCGATCTTGCCGGAAGCGCCCGCCCACTCATTGGAGCCAAGCCATGCCACGATCTCTTCCTCCGTGAGCGGCGCACGGTATTTGCCCTTCATCAGATCGCCCAGCGCATTCACGCCCACTGCCCAGTTGGTCAGATCAAATTCCCTGCCGTTCCATCCGAACTCGCCGATGCAGTCGGGATCCGCCGCCACCGGATAGTAAGTCACGATCGAGTGGAACTGGTTGAAGCCGTAGATGCCCTGGTCCGGGGAAGTCACGTCCTTAAACGCCTGGATCATCTCGTCCCAGCTCCAGTCTGTGGGCGGCATCGCCACATTCAGCTTCTCGAACACCGCCATATCCGCATACAGTGCATCCGGGAAAAACTTCATCGGCGTGGACAGCTTCTGGTCGGAGCCATAGTAGCCGAGCTTCGCGCCGTTGATGGAAGGAAGCACGTTCTCATTTTCCGGATCGTTCTCCCAGTAAGTGGTCATATCGCCCAGAAGGCTGTTGGAAAGCGCGAAATCGCAGTTGCCCAGGATCATGAAACAGTCGGGCGTCTTTCCCGTATTGACCAGGTTCAGCAGCGTATCGTTATACTCCTCCCCTGCCGCCACATAGACTACATTCACCTTGATATTCGGGTATTTCTCCATAAACTTCTCCGCCAGATATTCTGTCAGCACCTTGTTGTCGAAGTTCATATAAGTCAGTTCGATCTCGTCCTTGATCATCTCCGGAAGCGCGGACGCCTCACCGCCCTCTGCTGCCGCCGCGTCGCCGCTCTCCGCAGCCTCACCGCTCTCTTCCTGCCCGGAACCGCTGTCAGTGGATGCCGGAGCGCTCCCGCATCCCGCCAACATGGAAACCATCATTGCCGTACTCAACAGTATACTTAAAATCTTCCTTTTCATACTTGTGAAATCCTCCTTATTGTTTTTATAGGTTCCCGCCTCCCTTATGGAAGACGGGTAAACACTCTTTCTTAGAACTTCTCTTCGCATTACTCGCCGGTGATACCGGTCCGGTCCACGCTCTCCACGAACTGCTTCTGCAGGACGAAGTAGAGAAGAAGCACCGGCAGGATGGAAAGCATGGTCGCCGCCATCTTAATACCTTCGTTCAGACTGCCCATGGCCTCGCCGGTGACGGAGCCGCCCACCTGGGAATAACTGTCGTTAAAGCCCTTCAGGGCCACCATCAGGGTATTCCAGAAGCTGTCTCCCAGGACGCCGCACACATACAGCTGTGTGAGGTAGGATTCGTTCCAGTACCACACCAGGGAGAACAGGAATACCACCAGGATCGCCGGCGCCGCAGACGGGACCGCAATCCTGAGGAACGTCTTAAAATGTCCGCATCCGTCGATCTTCGCCGCCTCGATCAGCGCCTGCGGGATCTGCCGGAAGAACTGGAAGAAGATCAGGATATAGAGCTGCGCCTTGATCCCCTGCCCCAGAAACGCCGGCAGTAAGAACGCCTTGATGGAATCCAGTATCTTTAAATCGTTATACAGCAGATAGTTTGGCATCATCGTGATCTGCGGCGGAATGATGAAGGAAAAGATCAGGATTCCCAGCATCACATTTTTAAGCGGAAAATCATACCGTGCAAACCCATAGCCGATCACCGCGCACATGACCATGTTGAGCAGCGTGGGTGCGCCCGCGATCACTACGGACTGCCATAGGGTCCGCATAAAATCCATACTCGTAAACGCATCCACATAGTTTTTCACATAGAGCACGCTGGGGATCCAGTTCACGGAACTGTCAAGCAGGTCCGCACGCTGCATCAGGCTCTTGGAGATCATGTAAAGGAGCGGATACAGATACACAAAGCCGATACAGATCAGCAGGCCGTATATGGCGATCAGTTTGCCCACGCCCTGCGTATCCTTCGAGCCAAAAAACCATTTCCTGACCGCATACCGGTCAAGCCTCCTTCCCGGGGCTGCCACGGCTTTTGCCTTAATGGACGGCCTTTGCGGCTTTTGCAGTTCGTTTTGCTTTCTGCTTTTCATATTGCTCCCCCCTCTTCTCGATCTTTCTGATCAGTCTTTCCTGTTTCTTCTGTTCTTTCCTGTACTTCTTCGCCTTCTTCGCATAGACGTCCTTCTTTAAGGCCAGCGCCGCCGCGAAGACGATCACCAGAAGCGTCACGATCACCGCGTACAGCCATGCCATCGCGGACGCGTATCCATATCCCTTGCTGCCCGTGGTGCCGAACATGGCATCCTTGATCGTCTCAATGATGGTGTTCTGCTCGTTGTTGGACAGATACACGATGGTATAGACCACGTTCAAAAGCGTCATCGGTTTGATCGTCGGCAGGGTGATCTTCCAGAAACACTCCCAGGTGGAACCGCCGTCCATCTTCGCCGCCTCGTACAGCGAATTGTCGATCTTCTGCACTGCGGCCAGGAAGATCAGGATCTGCACCCCGGAATACCAGAGATACATGACGATATTCTCGAACAGCCCCATGATCGCACTGACGATAAAACCGGGCAGAAAACCGATCATCGACTCGATCATGGACGTATTCATAGCCGGGATCGAACCCGCCCCCTGGGACACCAGCTGCGCCATTACCGGGCCGCTAGCGATGATCACCGGCAGGAAGAAGATCAGCCTGAAAACGCCCTTTCCCTTGATCTTCGCATTGAGTAACAAGGCAATGATCAGCGCAAACACCACGATGATCGGCACCGCCATAACGGTCTTTACCAGATAAGCCGCCAGCTCCGTAGGGAAGGTCTCATCCTCCTGCAGGATCTGCGTAAAGTTCTGGATCCCGATGAAGGTGATCTCCCTGCCTTTCGGCGTCATCTTCACACGGCTCAGGGCGAAATGGAAGGACTGTGCCAAAGGCCGCAGCACGAAGATGAGCACACCGATTATCCAGGGCTGTGCCGTCACATGTTACGGATTTCTCATTATAATTCACATAGACCTTCACCCCGTTGTCGTAAGTCACCACTGCCACATCGTCGGCGTTTCTTTCCCGGTCCACGATCATGGCGCCTTCGGTCTGCTCATTGACAGCCTTCAGCCGGTTGTACGTATCTATGATCTCATCCCTGTATACACCGTAGCGGGAGGTATACAGGTCGGAAGAATTGGTATACAGAAGGTCCACCGGGTCTTCCCAGGTCAGATAGAAGGAAGGGAAGATCCCCGTCTCCACGAGACGCAGGAAATACTCGCTCTTGTTCGCCTCGAAGTTCGTATAGTCCGCATACATCGGCAGCACGCCCTTCAATGCGATGGAGAGAAACGGCACCTCCTCATCCGTGAAAATATAGTCGGATGTGCTGACCGGCATCCCCACAACACTGTCCGTCATCTCCCAGTAGCAGGAAAAAGGCTGTTCCATCGCCAGGCCGAAATCCGCCGACGCCTCCTGCAATGCCTGGGAAAATACCTGCAGGTTCTCACTGCGGTTATATTGTTTTCCGTTATAGTTATAGCTGTACAGATGGTTGGTCACCCCCGTCAGCGCCAGATTGCTCACGCCCTTTTTCCGATAGGAGGCCAGGCTCTCGTTCAGCTTCTTCACCGCCTGCGCAGGCGTCTGGAAGTTAAAGCTCTCGTAGATCTCCTTGTAGGTATTCTCCTGGTACACGCTCTCGTCCAGCTTCTTGATCACGTTGAAGGTGGTGTTGACCGTATCCGGGTTGGCGCGCAGCGCGTCCTGATACAGATACAGTTCGATTCCTCTCTCCTCCGCTTCCTGCAGAAGCTTCGTCAGGTCCTTCGTGCCGCCGATCTTATTATCCGCCTTGTATTTGGAGATCGGCATACTCCAGATGCCGCCGTCCTGCCAGCCCTTGTAGATGGAGAAGATATCGGTCACCCCCTCCGTCTGCAGGTCGTCGTAAATAGCCCGGACATCGTCCGTCGTCGTCATGACCACCGGTTTCTTGAAGATCATACCGTTTTCCCGGTCCGTCCCCAGGAAATCCAGGCGGATCCGGAACTGCTCCTGCTTCGCGCCAAGCTTCTCAAGCAGATACTCTCTGTACTTGACGGCCAGCCCCGCGTAATCGGCTTCCTCCTCATGGGTGAAGACGTAGCGCATCCGGATATTGCACTGGGCGCGCTTTTCTTCCTGGAGCTGCACCGCGCTCGTTCCCTCCTTACTCATCAGCTGCTTATAGATCCGCCGCAGGGTAAACCGCGGGGAGATCCAGTTATAGTTGGTGATCGCACCGTTGGGATAAGCCGTGATCCTCGCATCCTCCGCGCCTTCCTCGATGATGCCCAGCATGGCGAACGCAGAATCCGTGTGCACCATACCGAACACCGGGGCCAGCACGGGCTCCGCGTCGTTGACCGTCTGGTATTCTTCCCAGAACAGCGACAGCACATAGCTCTCATCCACACCGGCATTGTCGCCCCACACCTTCAGCGTCAGCGGCGAAGTGAATCTGCCGTCGTTATCCTCCAGATAGATCAGCGCGCCGTTGCCGTCGGGCATCAGCATGTATCCTTCCCGCTCATAGGAATAGGTATAGCCCATAAACGGATAGACGTAGACATTCCCCAGCTTAACCTTCTCCTGTTCCTCCACGATGGACTCATTGGGAATCTCCACCAGGATCCCGTCCTCCTGCAAAGTCACCTGCAGGGTAAAGGAGATCTGATACTTAGTCAGGTTCACGGCCGCACTGAATCCGTCCCCGCTCTTCGTTACCGCGATATCCGCCTCCGCGGAGAGCAGATCCGACCGCTCCTCGTTCACATCGTTCAGGATGTCAAACCCAATCCCGGACTTGATGAAATTCTCCCAGGATGTGTTCAGCGTCCCGTCACTCTCCTGCACCGTGGATTCCATGATGGCGCCGGTCTTCTTATCCCGGACGATCAGGGAAAGGGTCGGTTCATACAGATACAGGGCCAGGGCGTCGTTCTGCGCCACAAGCTCGTGCCCCTTGATCGACGCTGCGTCTTCGGTAACGATCGCTTCCGCCAGCGCTTCCTTCCTGTCTTCCACGGAAAGGGTGACGTCCGCCACCTCGTCCGCTGCCGCCGCATCCCCGGCGCTTTCTGCCGTGGTATCCGAGGCTTCGCTCTCCCCGCTCTCGGCATCCGGCGTTTCTTCTTCCGCCAAAGCCTGCAGCGGTGTGACAAGCAGGGCTGCTGCCAGGCAGGCAGCCACTGTTCTGTTTCTTAAAATCCGTAATCTCTTATTTGCCAATTCGATACACCACCTCTCCTGCCACTGCCGCAAAGAACTCCACGATCTGTCTGAACAGCACATAGATGATAAAGGTCAAAAGCGCCAGGATCGAAACCGTAAACGCCGTCAGGAAAATGATCTTAAAGGTTTCCTTGACCGTATAGTTGTTGACTTCCTTGATCGTCATAAAGATCAGGATGACCGTCCATGCCATGATGAAGATCTGCCCGAACTGGATCAGGAATACTTCATTGTAAGTGATCACATTGCTCAGAATGATACACAACGGCTGGAACAGGATATAGGGGGTCAGCGCAAACGCGAACCCGCAGAACAGCCGCTTGAAGCTGCCTTCTCCGTCGTTGATGGTGCACATCAGGTAGTTACACGCGGTCAGGACCACGAACACGCCGACGATGGAAAGCACATCATTGAAGATCGTATATCTGCCTTCCCGCACATTGCGCAGCAGGAAACCGCAGTAATACTTGTTGATCACGAAGATGGCGGTGGTCAGCACGATCAGCGTTCCCGCCGTCACCCAGGAGCTCTTGCCCTCATAGCGCAGGCCGTATGCCCCGTCCACCGGATGCTTCATATAGTAGGTCATATATTTCAGTCTCTGCCAGTAGCCGCTGTTTCTCGGCCTCTCGGTGGCCCGGATCAGGGGATTGAAGATACCCTTCTTCCGCTGGGCCGCTTTTAAGAGCTGTATCACGATCACGACTAACAGCAGGATGCCCGCCGCCCCGATCAGATGGTTCCGCAGCCAGGTATTGCGCACTTCCCAGAAGGCGTCCGAATAGACGCTAAATGCCTTGGATACTCTCGCATATTTCAGCGCCTGCTCGTAATTCTCCTCCTGCAGGTAGGAACGGCTCATGGCCTCGTTCGCATAGTCGAACAGGCTGTTCATTTCCAGCACCTGCTCAAGCGGTTCCTTGCTCTCCGTATAGCGGCCGTTCTCGTAGAGGTTCAGCGCATTGTGCAGCAGGTTGGTAAACTCCGTGGTCTCGAACACCTGCACCTGCGCTGCGTCGGAATCCAGGATATAGATATTGTCCTGCGCATCCACATCGATGGCTTCCACCTTCTTGGACAGACCGATGCGAAACCGTCCGTCGTCGCGTCCGCCGAACACGAACAGGAGCGCGCCTTCCGAGTTATATTCGTAGATATAGCCGTCCGAGGATGCCACATATACATTGTCATGGTTGCCCACGATCACCGCCGCTTCCTTGCCGTCATAGGCGTCCGGCTCGATCAGGTTCGTGCCCGCGATGTTCAGCTTCTTTAAGCTGTACTGCCCCTCGCCGGGCGTCACCGTGTAGATCAGCCCCTGCCTGTCGATCGCCACATTGACAGGCGTGGACGGCAGGTTGGAGACCATTTTGGCTAACTGCGCATCGGTAAAGACCGCTTCCTGCACCATACGCAGCAGTGTGACCGAAGCATAGTTGGTGCCGAAGTATCCGAGGAAGGTGCCGCCCTCCGTGGGCGTCAGCTGTACCAGGCCGTTGGAGTTACCCTCGCAGACGATGTACAAGTCGCCGCCTGCATTGACCACGATCTTGATCGGCTTGAAGTCACCGCTGCCATAGAGCGGATGGTCCGGCTTCGTGTATACCGCGGATACATTGTCGTTGCTGTCAAAGACCACGACCTTGCCGGCATGATCCGCCACGTATACGTTCTTTTCTTCCGTCACGAACACGCCGTAGGGTTCCGTCAGTTCTCCCTCGCCGATGGTCTTGACATACTCCCCTTCCAGGGTGGATACATAGACCACGCCGGCGCCCGCGTCCGCGATATAGATATAACCGTCCTCTGTAATCTTCAGGTCGCAGGGACGTATCCGGGAATGATCCCCGATCTTGCTGAATGTCGTTTTCGGCGTATAGGCGGTCTGGGTCTCCGTCACATAGCCGTACCCGTCGATGGTATAGGTCTTGTAGGGAACCTCCGCCCGGGCCTGCATGACAGGCTGCATAAGAAGCACCGCAGAAAGAACAGCCAGCAAACAGATTTTCCACTTTTTCATGTTCTTTCCCCCTTTACTTGATGCCCGAATGTGCCATCGTGTTCATAATGCTCTTCTGACAGAAGATAAACATCACCAGATTCGGCACAAACATGATCAGCGTTGCCGCCGCCGCGATTCCCTGCCCCGCAACGGTATTGTTGGCGTTGGCCAGCGTATTCATATAGAAGGCAAGGGTACGCAGGCCGTCCTCGTTCATGTACAGATTGGAACTCTCCACGTTCGCCCATACCTGTTGGAAGGCGAGAATCGCGGAAGTGGCGATGGCTGGTTTCACCATCGGCAGGATGATTCTGCCATATACCACAAAATCCGTTGCGCCGTCCATGTACGCCGCGTCGATCAGTGCGTCCGGAATCTGGTCGATGAACTGCTTCACCAGAAACAGGCTGACCGGCATGGCCAGAAGCGGCAGGATGTGCGCCAGGTAATTGTTGGTCATGCCCAGCGCGTTGATCACCAGATAGCGGGGGATCATCACTGCCACCGGCACGAACATCAGCGCCATATTGTTGATCTCCATCAGGGCTTCCTTCCCTTTGAATCGCAGCTTGGAAAGCGCAAACCCTGCGGATGTGGATAAGACAATGGACAAAAGCACATCCGAAAGCGTTACCACCAGAGAGTTAAACACATAGCGGCTCATCGGGATGTCCGATGTCTGCGATGCCTTCATCAGTCCCCGGAAGTTATCGAGCGTCGGCCTGGTGACGAAAAACCGGGGCGGAAACGCGAACAACTCATCCATGGGCTTGAACGCATGGCAGAAGATGAAGATGATCGGCAGCAGCATGAGCACTGCCAGAGGCGATACCGCCAGGATCAGCTTGATCTGACCTTTTTCAAATTTTTTGGGATTGATACTACTCCCTCTATATCCAGCCATTTCTCCATCCCCCTTTCTAATCTTTCTCGGCAAACAGTTTCTTTGCCATGGTCGAGAACAGCCATACGATCAGAAGCAGCACCACGGATACCGCCGCGGCATAGCCCATCTCGTAACGGATAAAGCCATAGTCCTCGATATGATTGACGATCAGCTGCGCGCTGTAGCCGGGCGTCGGGTTCGTTCCCGTCAGGGCCACGCCGATGGCGCCGTTGGAGAACGTATTCACCACCGCCATGACCGCGCCGAAGAGCATCTGCGGTTTCATGGTCGGGACCGTGATATAGATCATCTCCTGGAACCGGTTCTTGATCCCGTCGATGGCGCCCGCCTCGTAAAGCTCCTCATCCGCATTCAGGATCCCGGCCATCATGGCCAGGAAACCCACGCCCATGTTGGGCCACAATGCGACAATGATCACGATCGGCAGCAGATAGCGCACATCCACCAGCCAGATGATCGGCTCCGTAATAATGCCAAGCTTCATGAGGATGCTGTTTAAGTAACCCGTCTGATCCCCGGTAAAGATGATCTTCCACAACACGGTCATCGCCACGCCGCTGGTCATACTGGGCGAATAGAAGATCAACGCCAGGATGGTCCGCGGCACCCTGGATAGCTGTGCCAGGATCCACGCCAGGAAGAAGGACAGAATATAGCCTCCCACGCCGACGATCAGCACATAGACCACGGTATTGGGCAGGACATACTGCATGAAGATCTCGTCCTGCGTGATCAGGTTGATATAGTTCATGAATCCCGCAAAGCTGGGGAATTCGATCGTATTAAAGTTGGTAAAAGAAAGGCCGATCGCAATCACCATCGGAACGATGATGAAGACGACGAACAAAAGCAGGTACGGCGCCAGGAACCATTTCGCCGCCGGGTTCGCATTCTCCCGTCTGCCGATGCTGTTTCTTTTCTTTCCGGTCTCTGCCTTGCGCGCCGGGGCCATGTTCTTAGCCTGATTCATCGTCTGGCTCATTCGTCCTCGCCTCCCTTCCCGTCTGTCTTGCCGAGAATCTCCTGTACCCGCTCAAGGGTCGGAACCTCATACGGCGTGATCACATTGCCGTTCTGGTCGTTATAGCCGAATTCCTCCAGCTTGCGCTCCGTCTCCCGGTTGATCCGCTTGACCGCGTTGTCTAACGTCCGGCGCAGGTTCTTACCGTCCACCACCACGGAGTTGTAGGCGTTGGAAATCTCACGCTCTACCATATAGGAGCCCGGCAGTCTGGGAGATTCGTTGATCCACTCCGCCTGTGCCAGGATCGTCTCCTTGTCCTTCGTCTTCCAGGGCAGCATGGAGAACGCTTCCTTGTTGGCCGTATTCCATAAGAAGGAACTGCCGTAGGTGATCTGCAGCGTCTGTCCGAACTGGGCCTGCACCTCTGCAGAGGACCACCACTTCATGAACTCCCATGCCTGTGCTTCCCGCTCCGGCGTAGAGTTGAACATCACCGTACTCTCCGCACCGCCGGAAGTATACCGCAGCACATTGCCGTTCTCGTCCATCTCGCCCGGCACCATCCGGATCTCCCAGCTGTTGGCGATCTCCGGTGCAGCGTTTAACAGCATGTTGTAAACCGCATAGTCCGCAATGCCTATGGGCATGGAGCCGTTACGAAAATGCTGGTAGAAGTTCGGTATATCCTTGGGCAGATTGTAGATCGTGAAAAGCTCCGTCAGTTCCTTAAAGCCTGCCACGGATTCCTCGCTGGTCAGGTTGGAATCCCCCGCATACTGTGTATACAAAGATCCGCCGTTCTGCAGGATCAGCGGCGTGGTGCCGTGGAAATTGCGCAGCGCCAGCATGCCCGCCGTAGGATAATAGAAATTCATACCTCTCATCTGCAGGGACGGAAGAAGGTTCTTCACATCCTGCAGGGTGTCCGGCGCCTCCAGGACTAGCTTGTCGAAAATATCCGTCCGCACGTACAGTACCCAGAAATTCATCGTCTCCGGCAGCGCATAGATCCCGTCGTCGATGGTCGCCGGCACCAGCAGCCCTTCCTCAAACCGGTCCGCGATCTCCACAAAATCATCAAACTCCGTCAGATCCTTGACCGCGTTTCGGATACCCAGCTCGAACGGTACGGCATAGTTGATGCCGGTGGCAATGTCCGGCGCATCCCCGGATGCATTGGCCAGGATCAGTTTATTCTGATCCGGCATCAGTGACAGATCCACCTCGATGCCTGTCTTCGCCGTGAAGTCCTCGTCGATCATCTTCTGCATGATCTCCAGATACTGCCTGGAACGGTTCACCCACACCTGCAGATGCGCCTCATCCGTGTTGGATGTGGAGTAAGCCTGCGAGGCAAAAGAGGTGGCAAACCGCTTGACGCTGGCTCCCGCAGAGGCAAAGAATCCGGCATTCTTCGGCAGCTTCGCCCCTTCCTGGTACAGATAGATCCGGTCGATGCCCAGCTGGTTCTTATTCAGGCTGTCGATCAGGTTTGCCAGGAACTGGTTGACGGAATTGGTGCTGGTGGTCAGTTCCGCGATACGGAATCCCAGCTTATCCGGCTCGGACGCCAGGCTCCGAAGCTGCCCGGACGCCACGGATGCGGAGGAAAACGCCCCGATCTTTTTCACCTTCGGATTGTAGATCTTAACGCTCTCGCACAATGCGTCCAGCGTGTCCGCATATTCTTCCAGACGGTCGATCGCGTCCGGTATATATTTCTCAATATCCAGATCACGGTATTTATCCTTGTTGGTGCCCACAACCTTCGTGATCTCCAGATTTAGGTTATTGACCCGCCCATGATCCGGTCCACGCCCTCTAGCACATGGCGGATCGGGTCCGCGGAGATCGTGAAGGATATGGTATGAGAACCAGGTTCCAGATCCAGACTCAGCTTATTGCCCTCCCCGTCCTCGAAGGTTTTGGTCTGGTAGCCTTTCGCATAACCCAGTCCATAGTTGTAGAAAGCGCTGTTTGGAATCTCCCCGTCCACCTCCACGTTGACAAACACCGGGAAATCCGCCTTCTCACTCTGCTTGAAATTCATCGCCAGATAGTAGGTGCCCGCCTTCTCCACTTCAAACTCATAGCTGATCTTCTGTCCGGCCTCCGCAAAAGAAGCGTTGTCGATGGTATTCAGGGTCTTCGTGTCCACCTCGTAGGGCGTCAGGTCAATATCGTACTCGCAGGCCGCCCGGATCGATGAGGCATTCCGCTCCGCCATCTCCTCCGCCTCGATCACGATCATCTCCTGCCCTTCGGCCTTCCCGGAACCGGTATATTCCGCAATAGCAGGTTCCCTGGTCAGCGTGATCTCTCCCAGAAGCATGGTGCCTTCGATCATGCCGATCTCCAGTTCATTGGCTCCCTTTTGCAGTTCGATCGCCAGCGGCCTCGAATGCCTGTGGCTGGCGTCCATCACATACTTCGTCTGCCACTTCGCCACCTTATCCGGCATCGGCACGATCTGATTGCCGTACCGGTCGAAGGACTTCTCCTCCGGATCCCTCCACACTGCCTCGAATTCCAGATCCCGCAGTTCGTAGAACTGATATTCCCCGTTCACCTTCAGGGACAGTTCCAGCGGCAGCACACTGTTACCCGCATCCAGATAATCCATGCTGACGTAATAGCGGGCGGTCTCCGGCGCCTCCACCGTCACGACGCCGCAGTCATGAATGTCGAACCGTACCGCCGCGCTGCTGCCGCCGGCTCCCACATAGCCGTCCACTTCCTGCTCGATCTGCGTGCCGTCCACTGCCAGGAACTGTTCCGTCGGCCGGATGATCACCGGCTCCCCCTCATAGTAAGGGCTGCTCAGGCTCTGGCTGACGACAGTGTAATTGGTCTCCACCATATCACTGGAAAAATCGTCCGTGATATAGTTGGATGCAGATTCCGCATTGACCACCCGTCAGTCGAACCCTTCTCGTTCGTTTCCCCGGCCCACACCGTCAGCCCGCTCGCCGCCACCGCCACGGCCATCACGAAAGCCGACGCCCTGCGCCACTTTGTTGTTGGAAACATTCCTTCACCTTCTTTCCGGCAGCCGCTTCCTTAAGGCGCTGCCTTTTATGCTGAATTGTTTGATTCCTTCCCCTTCTTACCCTGCGCTCCCCGCTTCACGCCGGCCGGCGTCCTGCAGGCATTCGCCAAACATCCGGCACCCTTTGCAAGGCGCAGATGTTTTATCAGTTGACCTGGGCCGCATAACCGCTTCCCCAGACCGCGTAGCCCTTGTCGGAAAGTGCCGTAAAGGTCATCACATTCTTATACCCGAACTGGTCCCACTCCAGGATCCACTCGCCCTTATATTCCACACCGTTCAGTACAAGCACCGCCCTGTGCCCGTCCTTCAGTTCCCAGGTACCCTCATAGCTTCCGCTCACCGTATGGTCTTCGTGAAGTACGATATCCTCCGAAGCCCGTGTCACCGAAGAAATATTATGCAGGTGGTTGACCAGCTTATAGGGTCCGGGAATCCTGCTCTCGTCCACGGTCTTTAGTTTCTCTCCCGTATAGCGATAAGGGGAGACAACCGGCCAGCCCTCTTCGTTCAGAAACATCTGGTGTACCCGCACCTGATGTTCCTCGCCTTTCTCCTCAAACCTGGTGTGGAAGAACAGGAAATATTCTCCCGTCTCCTCCTCGTAACAGGCGCTGTTATGCCCCGGCGAAACATAGCCGAAGCGGAATTTTCCGTTCTCTCCCTCCACGTAGGGATATGTAAAATTACCCATCAGCTTCACGCCGTACCTGCCGGCCGCAGAATCATCGAAGAAGCTGCCCACAGGCCCCTTACACTCGATCATGTCCTGCCCTTCCGCATCCAGATAGGGACCGTCCGGCTGCTTTGACCGGCACACCCGGATATTGTATCCGCCGTCTGCGGCCAGTCCGCCAAAGGACAGAAACAGGTAATAATAGTCGGTCTCAGGACTGTACAGAATGTAGGGCGCTTCGATCCGCAGGTGATTGCCGCCCAGAAGCTTCTTTCCATAACCGGTCTCAAGCGGAAGTCCCGTCGCGTCGTCCAATTCCAGAATATAGATCCCGCCCGAATAAGAACCGTAGACCATCCACAGTCTGTCTTCCTTATCATAGAATACGGCCGGATCCACCACATTCGGCTTCACCGTCGCGTCGTAAGCTTCCCCGTCCTCATC
The DNA here is from genome assembly GCA_947564645.1 of uncultured Lachnospiraceae bacterium. GTDB lineage: Bacteria > Bacillota > Clostridia > Lachnospirales > Lachnospiraceae > UBA3282. Next base: position 32,924 of record CANOCU010000017.1, on the reverse strand, counting down.
CGGCATCCCGCTGTCCTGTCCGGATCGCAGGAAAACGCCCAGATCCTCGTAGGGGCCTTCCACGTTATCCGCCACCGCAAGCCCCAGAGCGGAGCGCGGCGAACTCCCTTCACAGTTGCAGTAATACATGTAATATCTGCCGTCGGCAAGCCGTATCACATCCGGCGCCCAGAAAGTATCCGTCTTCGCCCAGTCAAAAGCCTCCTTCATCTCCTGCCTTGCATCGGGTATAATAGAATTCCCCTCATGCACGCCGGAATCAAGCAGCGTCCAGTGCATCAGGTCATCCGTCTTAGCCGCCGCCAGATGAGAGCCAAACACATACCAGGAGTCTCCCGCCTTAATGACCGACGGATCATGCACGGATACTTCCGAGAATGTATGCTCGATCAGCTCTGTGCCGCACAAGTCTGTTCCCTGCAGATATTCCGGCAGGGTGTCTGCCGTATCCTGGTCCGTCTGTGTCTGCTGCCCGTCTGATGATCCTGCATCTGCCGTCCGCTGCTCATCCGCCGATTCTGCACTTGACGTTTCCTGGGCTTCCTGCGCATTCTGCTTCTCTTCAACCGCTGTCTCTGTCGATTCCACTCCCGTCTCTCCACGTTTTCCGTCAGTTCCACATGCCGTAAGCATTCCCACCGTAAGCGCCATACCGGCCATAAACCATTTCCTTCTCATTGGTAATCTCCGTCTGAATCCTGTACATGCAGCACGGCAGGCGGTTCCGTCTTACCTTACTGTGATTGCAGATGTACTGTTTTCATTTATCTTTTTATATTACCAAATAAATTTAGATTTATCTAAATATTGGGGGTAATAATTATGCGGGTACAATAAGGTGCCCCGCACGATCCTCCATCAGATACTATCACGACAAATCGCCTCTGTATTTACATTTTCTTTTATTTATTTTTGCTTTTTTATACACAATTTGTAAATCTTGTTGATTTATTCCGTCTATTCAAGCATCATTTATAGCATTCCTTTTTTCTTTTTCAATAATAAAGTACTTTAGTATTTTCTAAATATTAAAATCAAAAAGCAGACAGGAGTTTTTCCTGCCTGCTGCAAAACCTTCGTTACTACATCCACCTCTTCACTCACCCTGGTAAACAAACCAGTCAAAGTCACCGTACCCTTCGGTCGCCATGCCATTGGACGTGCCATACATCCCCAGATAAGCGCCCGTAAATCCCTCGTTCACATCAGAACTGAGTAACGCGGCATCCTGTTCCCCGAAATATTCCGTCTGCGCTTCACAAGATCCGTAATAAAACCGATAAGTTTCTCCCGTGCAGAACACCGTCAGATAGATCCGGCCCGATCTGACAGGCCGCTCTTCCACCAGCATCCTGCCGTTTCCCGCGCACCGGTAGAGACGAAGCATCCTACCGCTTTCCGTCCCTTTCCCTGTCCCTCCGCACAAGAACAGATAATGATATCTGTCATCCTGTACCAGCGCCAGTCCGCATTCTTCTTTCTCGTTCCCCGGCACAAAATCCAGCGCCGTCTTTATAAGAAAACTCTTATGCTGCTGCCGTCTTCCCACAAAAGCAGGGCAGCAGATCTCCTCCATCGTCTGCGGAAGCAGATGCAGGCGCAGGCATCCTTTCCTCTCCGTCAGGGAATAGAAAGGTTCGCCGGGTGGATGAATGGTATTCCAGCACCAGGACAGCCGTTCTTCCTCAAACTGATCCGCCCCGCACACCGGAAGCACTTTGTTCTCCGGCAAGTCCGGCCGGCGTTCCCAAACCCGTACCCGGCCTTCTTCATTATCCACCATGGGCCATCCGTCTTCTTCCCAGCGCATCGGCACCAGGAAAGTTTCTCTCCCTGTATTGAAATGGGTTTTCTGATAGGTACGGATACCCAGGACCACCATCCACCATTCCCCGTTCTGAGTCTCGAACAGATCGCCATGCCCGACCACGGAGATGGGCGCTTCCATGGACATGTGCCTGTGCGTCAGGATCGGATTGCGGGGACAAGGTTCATAAGGCCCTTCCACGGATTCCGCTCTGGCCATCATCACACTGTGATCGACAAAAGTCCCGCCTTCCGCCACCATCAGGTAATAATACTTCCCCCTCCTGTACAGGTGCGGCGCTTCAATCCAATGACTGCGGCTCAAAGCCCCGTCCCAGATCACGCGGCGCTCTCCGATAATCTGGAAGGAAGCCGGATCCAGTTCACAAAGATAAATACCATGATGGCCTTCATATAACGGCTCTTTCACGATAAAGTTCCCTGTATACCACATCCTGCCGTCTTCATCGAAGAAGAGGCTGGGATCAATGCCGTCCGCGCCTTCGATGAAGACCGGATCGCTCCAGGGCCCTTCCGGCCGCTCTGCCGTCAGAATAAAGTTCTCCCTCTTTGCTTCCCGCCCTCCGGAAACAAAGGTGTTGATCAGATACCAGGTCCCCTGATGATACCGGATCGTAGGCGCCCAGAGACCAAGAGACGTCTCACAATTCTTATAGTCAAGCTGATCCGGCCTGGAGATCCCGTGCCCGATCTGCTCCCAGTTCACCAGATCAGTGCTGTGGAAAACCGGCAGCCCCGGATAATACACAAAAGATGATGTTGCCAGATAATAATCCTCTCCCACCCTGCAAATCGATGGATCCGGGTAGAAGCCCGGCAAGATCGGATTCTCAAAATATTTTTCCATCTTTATGGTCATGTTCCTTTCTCAACTTTCTCATTCCTCTATTCTTTGACCGCCCCCATGGTAATGCCGCTGATAAACGTTTTTGCCGTCAGCAGGAACAGGATCAGCAGCGGGATGATCCCTATGGAAAGTGCGGTGATCTTGGCCGCCAGGTCATTCCGGTAGGCGGAATTCAAGTTAATGATACCGATCGGCACCGTATAAGTCTCGGATTTGTTCAGGACAATCAGCGGCACCAGGAAAGAATTCCAGTTGGTCACGAAATTCATCAGTCCCAGGGACGCGATCGCCGGTTTGATACAGGGCACTGCGATGGAAAACAAAATGCCCGGTTCACTGGCGCCGTCTATTCTCGCACTGTCCATCAGTTCCTTCGGAAAATTGCTCCCGATAAAATTCTTCATCCAATATACGCCGAATCCCGTCGCCGCAGGCGGAACGATCAGCGGCAGCAGGGTATTCATCCAGCCGATCGTCTTCATCTCCACCACGAAGGCCACCAGTCCCAGCTGCGTAGGAATCATCATCGTCACCAGAACGAATGCGAACAGAAACTTCGATCCCTTAAAATCATACATGGCAAAAGAAAATCCGCAGAGAGTACTGACAAGCAGGGACAGCGCCGTCGCCGACGCAGCCACGATCAGGCTGTTTTTGTAATACACCTCAAAATGGGCATTCATCACCGTCTTCAGATTATCCAACAGATAACGGCCTGGCAGAAACGTGATCCCTTTATAAATGTCCTCTGTATACTGGGTGCTCATGATAAGCATAAAATAAAAAGGAAGCAGACAGATCAGTGCGATCAGTGCCATGATCAAAAATAAAATAATTTTACTAAGCTTTTTCTTCGTCATTTTAACCCCCATTTCCAACCTAGTCTTCTCCGCTCTTTCTTCCGATGATCTTCATGACGATAAACGCTGCCATTGAGAAGAGCAGGATAAACAGGAACGTCCCGTAAGCTGCCGCCGCTCCCTTACCGTACCGCATCTGGGAGCCGAAGGAAGTATCATAGATATACCAGATCGCTGTCAGGCAGGACTTCAGCGGCCCGCCCATCAGTCCGCTTCCTCCGGAGGAAGAAGTCCAGGAACTGAACAACACCTTCGGTTCATCAAACAGCTGGAAGCCCCAAATAATGTTCATGATGACCAGATACTCTATGATCGGCTTGAGCAGCGGTATCGTGATCCTGGTAAATTTCACAAGCGCACTGGCTCCGTCCACATCCGCCGCCTCATACAGTTCCATGGAGATGCCGGAGATACCTGCATTGAAGAATATCATATGATATCCGATATACTTCCAGCAGATCATCATGATCACGATCATCCGTGCGAGCCTCGGTACCCCCAGGAAATTGATGTGCTCTTTTATCAGCCCGAATTTTGCCAGAATCAAATTGACCGTTCCGGAATTCCAGTCGAACAACAGACAGAACAGAACACCTATCGCCACCGGGATCGTTATGTAGGGCAGGAAGACCGCTGTCCGGAAGAAACCGGCCCCCTTCAGTTTCCTGCTGTTAAATACAGATGCCAGGATCAGGCCGCATATGATCACGATCGGGATATCGAAAGCCATGAAGAACAGTGTATTTCCGATCGACTTAAGGAAGTAGGGATCTTCCGTGAAGATGTTCTTATAATTGGCCAGTCCCACGCTGACCGGCTGCGAAAATCCGTCCCAGTCATTCAGGCTGATGATAAAGGTATAGATAAGCGGATAGCAATTAAACGCAATATAAATAATGAAAAAAGGAAGGATGAACAGATACGGCCAGATCAAACGCCCTTTCAGTTTTCGTTTCAGCCCTTTCCCACCTTTTGTCTCTGATCTTATTCTCGGCATATACACTCCTATCTGCACGGTGTCTGCCGCGCCATCCGGCCGGCAGACACCACACGTAAACTTCCCTCTACTTTCTTAATTCCGGCGCCAGCGTATACATTTCCTCCTCGAACATGTTGCAGGCACTTTCAAAGTCAATACTCTTATCACTGTTGACAGCCTCCGTCACCATCGCCCAGACCTCCGTGATCGTCGCGTCATAGGTGCTCACAGGTCTTACCTCGATATTCTCCATCGCTGTCTGGAACAGCATCTCACCGATGTTCTGATCACCAAACCAATCGTCATAGAGCGCTGCAAATTCTGCATCTTTATACGGTTCTACATTGGAAATATTATAGCCCACCACGTCACGCTGGGATCTGGTGCCTTCTTCCGAATCCAGCCATGAGACGAAATCATAAGCCGCCTTTTTATGCTTGGCATCCCTGGGGATCATGAATGCAGAACCACCCCAGCTGAAGCATCCTTCCGGCGGAACCGTCAATCCCCATTTTCCCTGTCCTTCGGGATCATTGGGCTGAATCACATACGTAGGAGACCACCCGGCACAGGGATAGAATATGTGAAGATCATCTGCATAGGAAGCGCTGTAAGCCGTCGATGTCTCCAGAATATTGTCCACGATCCCCGCATCCCTGAACTTGATCATCCAGCCAAGCGTCTCTCTGATCGAAGTCATATCCAGTGTGCCGTCTTTCACGATCGGCTGCGGGTTCTGTCCGTCCATGATCTGCTTTACGTTGGTCAGGCTGGCAAACATGAAGATCTTGCCGCCGCTGGCTTCCTTGACTTCAATGCCTTTCTCCATGAAAGTTTCCCAATCCGGGAACATGGCACTGAGTTCATCCGGGTCTTCTGTTCCCAGATATTCCAGAGCAAGCGGTCTCTTATAAGCCAGTGCCGCCGAACTCACATCCCAGGGAAGCGCTACCAGTTCGCCCCGCTCATTGCTGCACAGCGGTATCTGATAGGGAAAGATCCAATTCGTATCAAAATTATAGGGATCCTTGCTTAAATCTTCCCAGATATCCAGAGACAACATCGTTCCCCGCTGCCCCACCTCACTGGGCACGATATCCGGCAGATCCAGTCCTGCGCTGATCGTAGTCTGCAGCTTCTGGAACGATTCCTCCTGCTGTACCGTCACATAATCCAGTTCCACATTAGCCCCTGTCTTCTCCTTATAGGCCGCAAAGATCTTCTCTATATCGCCTGCATTCCAACCCCACATGGTGATCGTCTCCGCATCCCCCGTCCCACCGTCAGATGCGTCTGTAGAATCCTGTGCTTCCTGTACTTCCTCCGTATTTCCTTCCGTCGTTTCCGGTTTCGCTCCGGAGTCACCGCCGCAGCCTGCCAGCAAAGATAACGTCAATACCGACATAATTGCCAGAGATAACAACCTTTTCATTTTCTTGTACTTCATACCTTCCTCCTTTACTTTACTCATGGTCCCAATTTCTTACTGCTCTATCATCATAAAGGATGAGCAAATGCAAGGCAATTATGCAAACTATATATTTTGTGCAATATTTATATTCTTTTGTATAAATACACTATTTTTATAGTTTCTATATGGCTAATTTTATATATTAATTAGGAAGATATCCAATTTTCTATAAAAGATGCACAAAAACTATACTCTGTTCCATTGCCTTACCATTTGCCGGGATCCATAATGACACTACAATTATCCACAAGTCGAATATCCGCCGCAAAGGCAATGAACAAGAAAGAGAGGTATATACCAAATGAACAACCATATTCCCGAAAATCTACGTTGCGAATATGAGAAAACCCCGTTGGGCGTACAGAGGAGTCAACCGCTCCTCAGCTGGCAGGTGAAAGCAGGATCCGCTTCCGAAAGCGGTTGGCAGCAGGCTTATCAGATCGTGGCTTCCTCCAGTGAAACCCTGCTGCGGGACGGCATCTATGACCGTTGGGATTCAGGTGTGGTAAAAAGCCGCCGTTCTTACGCAATTCCCTATCAGGGTACTGCCCTGGAGAGCGGAGAACGAGTCTACTGGACGGTCCGCATTCAGGACCAGTCCGGGGAATTCTCCGTTTTTGGCGAGCCGACCTGGTTTGAGATGGGTCTGTTAAATGAACGTGACTGGAAAGGAAACTGGATGAGTTTCCTGGGCGGCCTGATCGGCAACGGGCTCCTGATGCGTTATTCCTTTCACTGCCGGCAAAAGAAGATCTCCCGGGCCAGAGCTTATGTTTGCTGCCTGGGATATCACGAATTACACTTAAACGGCCGCAGGATCGGCGACCATCTCCTGGATCCGGCGCCCACGGATTACGGAAAGACAGTGCTCTATACCGCCTATGACGTGACCGAAGCCCTGCTGCCAGAAGACAACGTGATCGGTCTGATCCTAGGTACCGGATGGGCCGGGCAGCCCAAAGTACTGGTTCAGCTTAATATCGAATATGAAGACGGCAGCCGGCAGGAAGAATATACCGACTGGGGCATCGGCTGGTGCGTTGCGAAAGGCCCCATCCTGTATAACAGCATCTACGACGGCGAAGACTACGATGCCCGGCTGGAAAAGGACGGTTGGGACACGCCGGCATACGAACCCCGGTTCCTGCAGGAACACCAACGCCCGAATGGCTGGATTCTGGCCACGGTAGTGGAAGATCCGGGCGGTATCAGGACAGGTGCGCTGCTCCCGCCGATCCGGATCGTGGAACACTCGACGCCTTCCTGTATCGGCACGCTGAAGGACGGCAGTCTCCTCTATGATACCGGACGAAACCAGACCGGCTGGGTCCGCATCCGGGTCTCGGGAAACGCAGGCGCCAAAGTTACCCTGACCTTCGCGGAAGAATTGACCGCAGAAGGCACCCTCGACCGCACCGCTCTCAGACTGGCCCGGTGTCAGGACAGCTATATCCTGCGCGGCGACCAGGATGTGAAAGAATATGCGCCCCGATTCACTTATCACGGATTCCGTTACTTTACCGTCCAGGTACAGGGAGAGGCAACATTGCATGATCTGTCGGCGGAATTTATACACACCGACCTTCACGAGAATGCCTGGTTTCAGTCCGACAACGACTTTTTCAACCGGCTGTCCCAGATCATGAGACATACCGACGCCTGTAACCTGATGGGTATCCCTACGGACTGCGCCCAGAGAGACGAGCGGCATGGGTGGACCACTGATATGACTTCCCGGGCGGAGGGCTGTACCTATCATTATGACATGGCCAGCTTCTTCGAGAAATGGGCCAGAGACATTCAGGACACGCAGAACCGGGATGGGTATTTCGCAGATACCGCTCCTTTCCGCTGGGGACGCCGTCCCTGCGATCCCCAGGTCAACACTCCGGTAAGCCTCGTCCTGCTGATGTACCGGACTTACGGCAACAGGCGCCTCATGGAAGAGTCTTACGATAACCTTATGAAATACATTCATGTCCTGCTGCAGGAAACGGAAGATCTCATCATTTCCCGTACCGGGTTCGGCGAATGGGCCTGCCCGCAGGAAGAATGTTATCCGGAACCTTACGGCGCCGGCGCCGTATCCATGCACGTGACTGCCGCCCTGGTCTCCACGGCATATCTCTACCTTTCCCTTTCCCAGCTTCGGGAAATGGCCGTGATCCTGGGCAGGAAGGATGTTTCCTATCTCACCGCCCTTATGGAGGATGTGCGTAGGAAGTATAACGCCCGCTTCTTCCACCCGGATACCAGGCAATACGATCAGGGAAGTCAGAGCGCCAACGCCCTTTCTCTGGATCTTGGGCTGGCTGCAGAAGAAGACATCGCAGGCATCGTGGACAATATCCTGACAGATGTCCGGGCGCATGATCACCACATGACTACCGGAAATATGGGCACCAAAGCCCTGGTGGAAGTGCTTTGCCGCTATGGCAGGGAAGATACGGTCTACGAACTGATGATGCAGAAGACTTCTCCCAGCTTCGGATACATGCTGGATAAGGGAGCCACCACCATCTGGGAACGCTGGGAAGCCGACAGAGACAACAACATTATGAATTCCAGGAATCAGCCCATGCTGGCGGCCGCCTGCGTCTGGTTCTACAAATACCTCGGCGGAATCCACATCTCCATGGACGAGGAAGGCGCACAGCAGCTGCTGATCGCTCCTTGCGTGCCGGATAAAATGAAACACGCACAGGCAGGCATGGAGATCTTAAACGGAACGGTTGCCGTCTCCTGGACAAAGACAGCGTCAGAATTCTGTCTGGAAGTAGAAATTCCCTTCAACACACAGGCCAAAATACGGATCCCGGAAAAATGCGGCAGCGTGAAAGAGATCATCCGTAACAATGCAGCCTACCAAACCGGTCAGGACGAGAAAGAAAACGGTGGAACAATCTTGCATCTTGGAAGCGGCTCCTATCGTATAACGGCATGCAAATAAGGGAATAAAACGAGACGCACTTTCCTATGAAACAAGAAAAATACCGCCATCTGGCGGCAGAAAGAGAGGAACTTACTTATGACAAAGACACTGCAAGGCCATCACATCAGGCTGGAAGCGCTCACAGACCAGTCTTCCTATCAGGAAAAAATCTATCTCACCGAGAATGACAAGGAGACACTGGTCTTGGAATCCTTCCCCCACGTGACCACACTGCAGGACGATCGGCCCTACGCCGTCTACTATCAGGAGCCGGAAACGGTGGCAGATGCCACGGTGGAAAACGGAATCCTCCGCGTCCGCATAGAACATCCCGACTATACCCGTATCCGGGAGATCAGTCTGGAAGACCGTATGCAGGCCGACGGAACCGTCTCGAAGGATTCCTGTCCCCACACACTGCATTTCCGTGTGACTACAACATCCAAAAGGAAGCTGGGGTTCCGCGCCATCGAAGATAAATGGGACTACAAGATCCCCAAGCGGGAAACGGATACGCCTCTGGAGGGTCCCCTGGACTTCGTCTGGAGTCAGCGGATCAAGACGGTGCCCATGGATATCGTATCCCATTACAATTTCCGCACGCCCATAGTCATGTTCCAACAGGGCAGTATATTTGCCGGGCTGATCGCCGGACTGGAAGGCATCGGAGCACAGGATCTTGACCGTCTTCCGCTGGGTATGGATCTGAATGTGACGGAGAATACACACCCCTGGTTCTCCTTCGGCGGAATCGGCATCAAGGGGGTCGACCCCGATCAGCCCTGCGAGGCCGGCCATACCCACATCGTACGCGGGAGCGATCAAGCCTTCGTACAGATCCAACTGGAAGAAGGAGACAGCTGTACCTACTGCTACTCCATCCTGGTCAAGGAAGCGCCCAGGAGACTTGGCTACCGGGATGCGCTGCGCTATCTATGGCATAGATATCACGCCTACCGGGAAAGCACCTGCCACGACCTCTATGAGAATGTCCGTTTCCCCGGCGTATTCACGCTGCAGCAGTGGGAAGCCGAGATCTGGGACAGGCAGGCCCGGGCGGACTTCTATACTTATGAAAAAGACGGAAAGACCGTAGGCGCCATCACCGGACGAAGACAGGGCGAGTGGTTCAGCCGGACCGATTACAAGCACGACGCCTGGTTTGCCTGCTGGCTGCAGGAACTGGTCACCGGATATGGCATGTACTGCTATGGGAAGAAAAACAAAGATGCGGCATGGCTGCTGCGTGCTGAGCAGATCTTAGACCTGATCCTGGCCGCTCCCCGTACCAAAGGTATGTTTCCCGTCATCTGCTACCTGGAAGAAGACGGCACGGAAACCTGGCTGCGGGATGACGGCTGGGCCGGATACTATAAGGAATTTCATACCCTGCAGATGTCCTATACCGCATGGCTCCTGACTCTCTGGGCACAGCATGTCTTCCAGGAAAGACAGACCGAGATCCTGGAATTTTGTATCCCCTATGCGGAATTTCTGACAGGCGTACAGCACAAAGACGGCTGTATCCCTTCCTGGTTTGATGAGGAAGGCAAGCCCAGCCGGCTGCAGTTCCGCGACTTCAATGCAGAAACCGCCGCCAGCGCCATCTTCCTTTTGGAGCTGGGCGAAGCAACCTGCAGAAAAGATTTCATCGAAAGCGGTATGCTGGCAGTAGACTTTATCGATACGAAAGTACGGCCCAGACAGCGATGGTATGACCTGGAGACATTCCTCTCCTGCGCCAAGAAATCCTTCGCCTTCTATGACGGGATCACCGCTCAGTATCCGCAATGCAACCTGTCACAGATCTTTGCAGCTTTCGCCTGCCTGAAGCGTTATCGGATCACCCGTCAGCCGGAACATCTCACCGGGGCGGAAGAGGTGCTTGATTACCTGCTCCTCACCCAGCAGATCTGGAACCATCCGGGAATCCAAATCGACACCTTCGGCGGCTTCACCGTCCAGAACACGGACAACGAGTGGAACGATGCCAGAGAAGCGCTCTGTGCCATCCTGCTCTATGAAGCCTATCTGGGCACCGGAAAATGGGAATATCTGGAGCGCTCCGTAGCTGCCATGCACGGCGGCTTCCAGAATCTGCCCTATGAAAACTGGGCTCACTGCGGGTATGAGGGAATGCAGTATGACTCTAGCCTGCTCTGGGGCGGCGGAATCATCCTCACTGCCGCAGAATACCTGGATCGCAGACTGGAACTGATCAATCTGGATGTGAAAGAGAAGAAAGCGCTTGGCCTCTGGGGGATCCAGGTTACACAGATGCAGATCGACGGAAACGAGATCCGGCTGCAGGCCCATATACCTGACCGGCTGCTACAGACGCCAGTCTATGTGCAGGTATACGGCGCCCCGGCATCCGATTATTGTATCTATTTGAACGGTTCCTCAGTTTCGATCCGGGAGACCAACGGAATCTGAATCGTTATCCTGGTTCCGGCGCCCGGACTACTCTGAATAACAAATGTATGCCGGCCATGAAACAGGTATTCCAATCGCTCTGCAATATTATTGATTCCGATCGGACGGACGCGGGCTCTACGGTCCGCGTCCTTTCCCGTTGAAGCGTGCAGCAGACGACATGCATAGTCCTGCTCCATGCCCACCCCGTCGTCTTCCAGGAGAATAATCAGCTGTTCTTCTTCTTTTCTCATATCCAGCCGTATCGTCCCCTTCTTATCATCCGTACAGATTCCATGGATCAGGGAGTTCTCCACAAGCGGCTGCAGAATGTTCCGGGGGATAAAACATTCTTCCAGTCCTTCGTCGCAGGAAAGGACAAAGTCGAACCGTTCCCTGTAACGATATTTCTGGATGATGATATACTGCCGGATCACCTCCAATTCGTTCCCGATCCCCGCATAGAGCGTCGATTCCCCCAAGTGAATGCTGTCCTGTAACAGCCATATGAATGCACTCGTCATCTGGACGATATCTTCACTGCGCCCCTTCCTGGCCAGGTAAATGATCGAATTTAAAGTATTGTAGATAAAATGCGGATTGATCTTCGCTAACAGCAGTTCGAAGGCCAGCTGTTGGGAACGCTCCGTCTCTTCCACAGATTTCCGGATATGCTCCTTGATGGATTTCGTCATCTGGTTAAACCCGTCGGAAATATTCTTAAGTTCCTTCGCCTCATCCAGGTCTATGGCAACCTCAAGATTCCCCTGTCTCACCTGATCGATAGCGCCGCTCAAATCCTGAATCTGCCTGGTGATCTTGTTCAATAGCGGATACAGACACCACAGCAGAATGATCACCGACGCGATCACCAGAAATCCCAACAGCAGATAACTCGGCTGCATGAAATCATACATATGCGAAATGTCTGTCGTTGCCACCAGATACCAGCCCGCCGAAAACAGACGGTAAGAAAAGTAATAATTCCCACCGTTCTTTCCGAAGGAACCTGTCATCTGCGCAAACTCCTCCTCATACACGCCGGTCTCCCCCGATGAAATCCAGATCAGGTCTCTGTCAAAATTCAGGATAGCCACCTGATTGAAGAAGCCCGTCTGCCTGCTCACATTGGAGATGATCTGGTCAAAGTTCAGGTTGATCACCAGATACGCCGTTACGATCCTGTCATTGGACACGATTACATTCATCGGACAGACATAACTGATCAGCCGGACCGGCTTGGCACTATGGATGGTGGCCGGAAAGACATAGATATCCGTAAATCCCCGAAAATCCTCCACAGCCTCCCCATGTAAGACCTGTCCTTCAAACCATTCCAGAAAGTCATCACTGTTGGGACTGATGCTCCAATATCCCTGATGCGATGCGGATACGATACAAAAGCTCTGCACATAGTCCTGGAGCAGTACACTCTTCTCGATACTGTTCATGATGGAACGTATGGCGAATGCATCCTCCGACTCATCCCGGTTGTACTCCTGTTTCAGCAGTTCCTGCACCTCCGGATGGATCGCCAGCGTCTTTCCCGCCGCTATGGCATTCTCCATTGCGTCATTCAGAAGATAGGCAAGAAACTGAACATCATCTTTGCCTCTGCTCTCCAGTGAAAACCGCAGGACACTGGCGATCACGCCAAACAAAGCCATCGACAGGATCAACAGGATGAGAGAGACAATGAGCACCAGACGGCTAAAGATCCGAAACTTCAGCCCATGTGACAAAGAACCCTTTTCTACCGCCGCATGTTCTCTTTTCCATAAACGTCTCATAATCTCCTCCTGGATACCGCATAAGAAGCCGTCTTATATTCATTGGGCGTAAGTCCCGTGATCTCCTTGAAGATCTTGCTGAAATACTGACTGTTGCCGATCCCCACCTTCTCCGAGATCTCAAAGACACGCAGATTCGTGGTATCCAACAGTTCTCTGGCCCTGTCTATCCGATATTCATTCAATGCGTTATGAAACGTCTTTCCCGTATCCTTCTTGAACTTCTGTCCCAGATACATGGGGTTGCTCTGCAGATGCTCCGCCGCTTCCGCTAACGACGGGGAACCGGCATAGTTATCCCTGATATACTGCAGCATGTAATTCGTGGACGGCGCATACTGCTGCCGCTGTCTGCAGGCCGCATGGCACGCCCTGCTCCTGCGCAGCACTTCCTCCGCGATCTGCTCCGCATAACATCCAAAGGGTCTTTCCTCCTGCTCCCATTCCGGAAATCCGGATAACAGTTCCAACGTTTTCCGACAGCAGTTTAAGAATCCCGTCACGTCCTCTTCTCCGGTCAGCCTTTCCATGCAGCCGGTGAGTTTATCCTGAAATACCTCATAATGTTCCAGAAAACACTCCCTGTCAATAAAATGCAGATCCTCTCCGGAGCGGACATTCAAATCCCCCGTAGCCGGATCATCACTTCCCGGCGTCCCTTCGCTCCTGACGCACAGCAATGTCTCTCCTTCATGAAGCCGATACATCTCCCTGGCATTTTCCAACAAGGACTGATCCCCATACAGATTTGCCAAAACCGTCTCATGATCCGGACAGAGCGCCACAAAGGTCTGCTGCGTCTGTCTCTCCAGTTCCTCCCGAAATGCCCGCACGATACCGTCTAAACTGCCCAGATAACGCTTCCCGGGTCTGGCGGACGGACAAAGTCCCAGAAACACCAGGATATCCGCGTGATAGATCAAAATATCCAAAATTCGGAACTCTTCCGTCCGTATCTGCAAAAGAGGGGATATATGAGGCTGCAGGATCAGGCCCTCCTTCTCTTCTTCCCGCACACCGTACCAGGGCGTCACCGGTGTCAGACGCAGCAGCAGAAACGGATCCTGATAAGCAGACAGTGCCTCCTGCATCCCGTCATGGACCAAAATCCCCTGCTCCAGAACACTGCGCAGAAAAAATCTGCTCTCGATCAGCCGGGAAAACTTCTTCTTCTCGACCGTCTCACGGGCATCCGCCAACGTGGACAGAAGGCTCTCCGGTGTAACCTGATGCTTCACGATATAAGACAACGCCCCGATCTCCACCGCTCCCTGCGCATACTTAAAATCCATGTATCCACTCAGAATAATGATGACCACCTCCGGCAGACGCTCCTGCAGCTTCCGCGACAGAGAAATGCCGTCCAGATCCGGAAGCGATACGTCCATAAACACGATATCCGGCCGCACTTCCTCCACTAGCCGCTGCGCCTGCCTTCCGTTATAGGCAAAGCCCACGATCCGGAAACCATGCGCTTCCCAGTCGATCAGCGACTGTATATCTTCGATCACCAGATCCTCATCGTCTACCAGCATTACCTTCAGATATTCCATAAATTCCCCATTCCATTTGATTTGCCCTTACAGTTTCACCACCAACGTCCCATATCCGTCAAGCTCGATCTGGCCGCTAACTTCCTTTCCTGTATACAGATCAGTCCCTTTCCGGCAAAACTCGATCTGTGCCGGCATCTTACTATAGTTCAGCACGAAGAGATACCGTTCCTCTCCCTTCTTTCGCACCGCGATCTCACAGTCTGCCGGTACGCGGACCACATCCTGATAAGGTGAGATCACTTCCAGTTTCTTTAAGAACATCCTTGCACTTTCTTCATTGAATGCAGTGCCGTAATAATATACTTTCCCTCGTCCCACCGCATTACTGATCAGCGCACCGCTGCCCGCATAATAGTCCGAAGTATAGACAGCCTCCTGCCTTCCCTCCCCGACCGGCTGCAAAAGATCCGTAAATACGCTCGCTTCAAGCTCCGCATCGCCCCACTGTATCGTCACCTTCCCGGCATCCGGCGCGATAAAGGAATATTCCGGAATATCCGTACCGGACAGGTCCGCCAGCAGTCCCGGCAGCTTCTCCATCACACATCTTCCGCTCATGCCCTTATAACCGCTGCGGCAGCCGAACACCAGCGTACCGCCGGCCTCCACATAAGCCCGCAGCGTGGCTTCTCTCTCCTTCGTCATGATCGTCGCGTGCGGATAGAACAGCACCTGATATTTCTTCCACTCCGCCGCATCCGTATTGTCATTCAGGTACACATAATCAAACGGCGTATGACTTAGCTGCATCGCCGTAAAAAGCGCCGACTGACTGGCCCGTTCCACTCTCTCATGCCACACATCCAGCTGAGCGTCCCATAAATTGTCATAATCTTTCACAATGCCGACCTTCGCCTCATAAATACTGCCGGCCAGTTCTTTCATCCCCTGCAGTTTCTCATGAATCTGCCTGACCTCCGCGATCCTGCGGTTATCCCTGCCGGAATAATCCAGAATACCGTGCCAGTAGATCTCTGTCCCCATTGTACAGGTACGCCAACGGAAATAGCTGACATAATCGGCGCCGTGGGCGATCGACTGCATCGTCCAGAGCGTCATCTGTCCCGGTCTGGGCGTAGGTGCCTCCATCCTTGTGTTCCAGCCGTTCGCGCCCGACTGCTGCTCCATAATGCCAAACACCGGCGAAACAGAGCGTACCTCCGCCAGATTACGGCTCCATTTCCGGTCTCTGATCTCACCCGGTATATCCCGGTAAGCATCCAGACAGTATGCGAAATTCGGATAGGAATCATATGTCATGAAATCCAGACTTTCCTTCGTCATCTGATGATTGTCCAGATTACCGAAAATACCGTTCGTGGTCACGAAGTCGCCCGGCTTCACATATTTCCTGATAATATCGCTCTGCATTTTCACGAAACGCCTCGCGCTGTCCGAGATAAAGCGGGTATAATCCAATACCTCGTGCGGGTTGGTGGAATCACTGTAGGTCCTGCGCGGTACATGGATCTCCTGCCAGTCCGTATAAGTCTGGTTCCAGAATGCCGTTCCCCAGGCATCATTCAGTGCGTCAAGCGTTCCGTACCTGTCCTGCAGGAAGGCCCGGAATGCCACACTGTCACTCTCGGAATAGAAGACATTCATCTCACAGTTCACTTCATTGTCGATCTGCCAGCCGATAATGCACGGCCTTGACGCATAATGAGACGCAAACGCCTCCACGATCCGCGCCGAAAGCTTCTGATACACCGGCGAATTGTAATTATAATGCCGCCTTGCGCCATGCCTGTAAAGCACCCCGTTGATATCCGCATTCAGGACTTCCGGATACTTCTCCGTCAGCCAGGCCGGCGGTGTCGCGGTAGGCGTACAGAAGATCACCTTCATCCCTGTCTCTTCTGCCAAATCCAAAAACTCGTCAAAAAATGCGTAGTTAAAATTTCCCTCCGTCAGTTCCACCTTGCTCCAGGCAAATTCCGCGATGCGCACTACCTCGATCCCGGCCGCTAACATCCGCTCCAGATCCTCCCGCCAAAGCTCTTTCGGCCAATGCTCCGGGTAATAGCATGTCCCCAATACCAGTCTGTTTCCGTCTAAAATCGTTCCCATAATCTAAGCTCTCCTTTCTCTGTACTTCTATTATAATACCGGCAGTAAAAAACACAACTTATATCACTGATCTGTCAGGAAAACGGGCACAAATGAGTGAAATATTTGGTGTATTTTTGCCTGAATATCCTTTATACTGTAACAATGCAGCACTTATCATTCATAAAAGTAAAGGAGGTAACAGCCATGAGCTTAGGAAACAGTCTTTTTAATGCCCGCAAGAAGAGCGGTCTGTCACAGGAAGAAGTTGCGGAGAAGCTGGGCGTCAGCAGACAGACCATCTCCAAATGGGAGCTCGACGAAACGCTCCCGGACATCCGTCAGTCCAAGAAATTATCCGTGTTATATCACGTGACTTTGGACGAATTGGTTGACTTTGATATCAAAGTGAAAGAGATTGAGGAGATCATCGAAAAGACAAGCGAGGAAACCCAGCAGAAGATCGACTGGACACAATTATGGGCAAAAAAGTATCCGGTCCTGGCCTCCTACAAACAGGAAGTCAAGACCGAAGGATATACCGCGAAATTACAGGAAATGCTCACAGACCTAAAACGCAGATATGGGTATGGCGATGAAGATGCCTTCCTGGTGTTAAAGGATATCCTGGCCCGAATCTATACCCGAAAAGGATAGAACATCTACACCGCCCCGGTCGTGATCTTCTTGATCCACTTACCGCTCCGCAGGCGAAATACACACCAGACTGCCTTCGCGATCTGATCGAATTTCAGAGCCGTATAGATCCAGAAAGCGGGCACATGAAACACAAACCCTGCCAACAGTCCCAGAGGAATGGAGAGCACCCAGAGAAAAATATTATCCGCCAGCATCAGCATCTTCGTATCGCCACCACCACGCAGCACTCCTTTGGTCATAATACTGTTGGCAGACTGGAAGATCATGATAAAGCTGATAGCGTTCATCAGCTGCTGCGCGATCAGTACCGTCTCGGCTGATACATTGTAAGCGCCAATGACCGGACGGCTGATCAACAGGATGATGCCTCCTGCAAATAATCCCAGACAGATTCCCAGACCGAGGAAGGCGTAACCCTGCTGTTGCGCCTTCTCCCTCTTTCCTTCTCCCAGAGTCTGTCCTGTCACGATAGCGCCCGACTGCGACACACCCTGCGTCAGCACGTTACTCATCTGCTGCGTAACGCTAGTGATCGCATTAGCCGCCACAAAGGCCACTCCCAGACGGCCGATGACCATCGCCACCGTATTATTACCGATGGCCAGAATACCGTCACTGATCAACACCGGAATGCTGATGCGGATATACTCTCCCACGAGGTCCCGCGTCTGCATGAAGAGATCCCGCAGCCGGAAGTGTATCTTCTCATCTTTGAAAAAGAGATAGCCGCAGATCATCCCCGCCTCGAACAGCCGGGCGATCAATGTACCGATGGCTGCACCGGCAATCTCCATTCTTGGCATTCCGAATTTACCGAAAATAAAGGCATAATTAGCCCCCAGATTGACAAAGAAAGCGCCGATCGACACATACTTCTCTTTCCTTCATACCCCAATAACGCGACACAAGCACCGAAGCACCCATACCAAGCCCCATACAGAAAATATGATAGATATTGATAAACTGATTGGCAAGTGAAGTGGCCGACAGCTCCCGCTCCCCCAGCGTCCCCACCATGATCGTATCCAACATGTTAACACCGATCGTGATCAGGCTTTGCAGAGAGATCGGAAGCGCCAACAGAAGTACTTTCTTGTAGAATTTTTTGTCTGATAAAAAGATTGTATTCAGTAGTTTCATGAATGATACGTTCCCATTTATTTAGTCATGAATTGCAGGCATTTTCAGTTTCTTCTTATCATGCACACTGATCTCCGTTCCGATCTGTACCTCGATCACATGCAGCTTCGTATCGGCCAGGATCGTATGCGCCACACCTGCAGGCATCCGTATCACATCCCCCGGGCCGACCGGGCGCATCTCACCATCCACAATGGTTCGCCCTTTCCCGTCGATCACCGTCCACACCTCATCCCGCAGTTCATGGCTATGATAATTCATGCCATGCCCCGGATTCAGCGTCACCTTGATTGTCATGCTGCCCTCACCGATATCCACTACCTGAAAGCTGCCCCAGGATTTCTCGGCAAACATGATCTGCTGATCGATCTGATCTACGTAGGGCTTGATATAGCTGGACTGATTCTTGTCCGACACCAGAATCCCTTCCGGACTGGCCGCTACCACCACGTCCTTAAGGCCCATGCCAAGAACCGGCACGTTCAATTCATTCACTACGTGCACATTGACACACTTCTCATTTAGGATGGCCTTCCCGATACTGCTGCTCTCCATCGCCTCCGTCAGCGTATTCCACGTGCCCATATCCTTCCACATACCGGCAAACCGCATTACTTCTATCCGTTGTTCATGCTCCACTACTGCGTAATCAAAGCTGATCTTCGTCAGTGACTCATATTTCTGAAAAAGATCCCGATAATCCGCAAAGTCGATCAATTCATGTGCCCGCTGCAACACATAGCCCAGACGGAACGCAAATACGCCGCCGTTCCAGAGCGCACCTTTGGCAATATATTCCCTTGCCACATCCTCCGTTGGTTTTTCTTTAAATACTGCCACCCTGCTGACAGCCTCTTTGTCCTCAGGAATGATATACCCGTATTTCTCACTCGGATAGGTCGGTTCTATCCCCATAAGCACCAGATTTGCCTTGCTTACGGCAGCACGGTCATTCAGCTTCTGTAATGCCTGGAAATAATCCTCTTCCACATAAGGATCCACGGGACAGACTACCACTGCCTCCTTCTCCTGCACCCCTCTTACATCATGCAGATAGGCTGCCGCCAGAGCGATGGCCGGAAAAGTATCCCGTCTGCACGGTTCCACGCTGATCCCTACATCTTCTCCCAACTGGTTATGTATGGCGGAGACCTGTGACTTCGAAGTAGCTATCGTCACTTCCGCCTGATCGTCCACGGACAGGATCTGGCGATACACCCGCTGTACCATGGACTCATATTCCTTCTCACCTGTTTTAAATATCTTGATAAACTGTTTTGATCTGGTCTCATTGGAAAGCGGCCACAGACGTTTGCCGGATCCACCGGATAATAGCACAATATTCATCTCACATTCCTCCGTATTATCTATGATTCCCAAGATCATTTAATCATTTTCAGAATTTCTTCTTTCGCTCGCTCCAACTGATTGTCTGTTCCCTCTTCATAATATGCCTCCGCGTCCAACTCACACTCTATATCAGGCGCAATCCCGGTACCATGAATATTATTCCCTTTGGGCGTAAAGTAGGAACTGACCGTAAGCTTCAGCGCAGTGCCGTCCGTAAGCGGAAGTACCCGCTGTACGATTCCCTTGCCAAAAGTCGTAGTCCCGATCAGAGTCCCGATCCCATAATCCTTGACGGCGCCTGCAAGAATCTCAGAGGCGCTGGCCGAATTGCCATTGACAAGCACCACAAGCGGTATCTTCAGCTCATTCCTTCCGTCGCAGCTGTATTCTTCCCGCTCCCCATACTTATCTTCCGTATACACGATCAACCCCTTCGGCAGGATCTCTCTCGCAATATCCACTACCACCGGAAGGCTTCCTCCCGGATTGCCACGCAGATCCAGTATCAGTCCCTTTGCCTTGGATCCTTTGATCACAGCCAGCGCCTCTGTAAACTGATCGGTCGTAACCTCGTCAAACTCCCTGATCTGGATATAACCGATACCGTTATCATAAATCTCATAGTTGACCGTAGGAGATTCGATCTTCTTCCGCATGACATCGATCTCCAGATAATCGTCTTCCCCGTCTCTGTAAACAGTCAGGTGTACCTTGGTACCTTCCTCGCCCTTTACCTTCGATACGATCTCGGACAACTCCAATCCCTGGATCTGCTCTCCATCCACCATATAAATGATATCATTTTCACGCAGTCCCGACTCCTCTGCAGGCGTACCCGGAATGACACCGGCAATCTTCGCCAGTCCGGTAGCCGGATCCAGGCTCAGATAGGCGCCGATCCCATAGTAGATTCCTTCTGTTGACTCCATCAGATCCTGCCACTCTTCTTCGTTATAATAAACGGAATACGGATCTCCCAGCGAATCGACCAGTCCAGAATACAGCCCTTCCGTCATGGCTTCAGAACTGATATCTTCTTCTTTGTAATAATATTCCTCGATCACTTCTTCAAGCGCTTCCAACTTCCTGATCGTCTCCTCACTGACAAGCCCTTCCGCCGTGCCGCCGTCTGCGCTTGCCGCCGGCCTGGCTGATCTACCGGTTGCCATCAGATACAGTCTGACACCCACATAGGAGCAGCCGGCCACCATAGCAGTAATGATGACGCCAACCAACAGCCCTAGCAGGAAATTGCCGCCCCCTTTGTTGTTTTGGCTTCCCCGCGGCGGAAGCTGTGGCGGGAGTGGCGGCTGTGGCTGATAATAAGGCGTACCCACTCCCCGATCCGCATTTCTTTGATTGTAATCCTGATTAAAATAATTATTGTCTCCGTTCTGGTTCAAAATACTTCATCTCCGTCCGTTATCGGTCTATCATTTTATTTTAAATAATTCCATGGATTCACATAATTTCCATTCTGGCGCACACTAAAGTGAAGATGATTGCCCGTAGAACGCCCTGTGGATCCTACCGCCGCAATATTCTGTCCTTTGGTGACGGTCTGTCCTTTTGATACATAAAGCGCGGAGCAGTGCATATAGATCGTATACAATCCGCTTCCATGGTCGATCATAATATAATTGCCCATGGAGTTATTGTATGCTGCTCCGACCACGTCTCCATCATATGCCGCCAGGATCGCAGTTCCGCCAGGCGCCGCCATATCCAGTCCGTTATGGAACTTCTGGATTCCCAGAATCGGATGCATACGGTTACCGTACTCATCAGAGATTCTCTTATACCCCGGACATGGCCACGCAAACATGCCGCCGTTGTAGACTCTGGCCTTGGCATTCTCTGCTTCCAGTCTGGCCCGCTCCTCAGCCACCGCTTTCTCCAACGCTGCGATCTCCGCATTCTCCTGGGCGATCATGGCCTCATATTCCTTGATAGCCGCTTCCTTCGTTGAAATATCAGAGGTCACAGACTTGATCTGCTGCTCTTTCTGATCGATCAGTGCGCTGACGCTTGCCTCTTCCTCTTCCACGGCTATTTTTGCCTCGGCCAGTACTTCTTTCTCCGCTTCCAGTTCTTCCTTACACAGCTGAACCAGTTCTTTGGTCTCTACATACTCTTCCAGTTTATTCCTGTCATATCTGGACAGCGACTCTATATAATCCGCCTTATTGGTCATATCGGAGAAGCCGCCCGATGTCAGAAGCAGCTCCAGATAGAAGGTATCCCCCTTCTCATACATGAACTTAATGCGCTTCTTCATGGCCTCGTACTGTTCTTCCTGCTGCCTGATCGCTTCTTCCAGTTCCAGGGCCGTCTCCTCGATCTCCTGCTCTTTTTCTGTGATCAATGTATTATATTGCTGTATCTTTTCCTGTATGCCGCTTAATTGCTGATCCAACTGTGTCACATAGGATGTCAAATCGTTCTTGGACTGTTCCAGTTCCTTCTTCAGCTTCTCAATATCTGTCTTGCTGGATTTAAGCCCTGAGACTTCCTTCTTTGCAGCGGCGATCTCAGCCTCTTTCTCCCGAATACTGTCATTGGTAAGAGCGGCTGATGCCGGCTGTGAGTATGCAAATATCATAGCCGCACTGAGCAGCAGACATACTGCCTTTTTCCAATATTTCATATCGTTTAGACCCTCAAATGCTTTCTAACCGTTACAATACTTCCCAGAAAACCGATGCCGATACCGATGCCCAGAGAAACCGGGATCAGCACATTGAATATCTCTTCCACCGTCAGGAAGCTGAGCAGATCTGCCAGCATTGGAAACCTGAGCAGCACATACTCCAGTACGATATTGTACAGCGTGTAAATAACTCCCAGCGGAATCGCAGCGCCGATCGCACCGATCATCATACCTTCTATCACGAAGGGCGATCTGACGAAGAAATCCGTAGCGCCGATATATTTCATGATGTTGATCTCTTCCTTACGCACAGAGATACCGATCGTAACCGTATTGCTGATCAGAAAGACCGATACGGCAAACAGAATGGCAATAATACCTACCGACACATAGGCGATCAGAGCGTTGACGCCTGTCAGCGTCGTCGCTGCCAGTTCCGAACGATTGACCAGTCTGACGCCGTCCATAGACTCCAGATAAGTCACAAGCGCCGACTGCATGGATACATCGTTCAGATAGATCTCATAATTGGCGGAATCGGCCAACGGGTTCTCCGTAAATCCATCGGCATATTCCCCAAGATAATCCTGTTTAAAAGATTCCCAGGCCTCCTCGGCGGAGATAAATCTGATATCCGCCACTTCCGGCCGCCTCGCGATCGTCTCTCCGATCGCCTGTATCCTGCTATCCTCGAGCCCCTGGTCAAAGAAAACCGTCACGGAAACGCCTTCCTCTGCAGTTTTCACAATATGTTGAAAGTTTATAACGATCGCATAAAATAAACCGAACAGAAACAGGCAGGCGCTGATCGTGGCGATGGATGCAAGCGTAAACCACTTATTGCGGAAGAGGTTGCGGACACCCTGTCTGAGCGTGTAGAAAAAGCTGCTAATCCTCATCGATATATCCTCCCTTTTCCTCGTCGCTTACGATAACACCTTTCTTCAATGTTACCACCCTCTTCTGCATCGCATTTACGATCTCTCTGTTATGGGTTACCACGATGACGGTAGTTCCGCCTTCGTTGATCTGCTCCAACAGTTTCATGATTTCCCAGGAATTCTTCGGATCCAGATTTCCCGTAGGCTCATCCGCCAGAAGGACCGTAGGCTTGTTGACAAGCGCTCTCGCTAACGCCACCCGCTGCTGTTCGCCACCCGACAGCTGCTTCGGCTTCGCCTTATACTTGCCCGCCAGTCCCACGATTGCCAGGATGCTGGGCACGTTCTTCTTGATCTCCTTATTGGATTTCTGAATGATCCGCTGCGCAAAGGCTACGTTGTCATATACGTTCCTGTCCTTCAACAGACGGAAGTCCTGGAAAACAACCCCCAGATTTCTTCTGAACTTCGGTATCTTCCTGTGCCTGATCCTCGACAGATCATATCCCATAACATTGATAGATCCGCTTGTGATCGTCAATTCCCGGAGAAGCAGCTTGATCAGGGTAGATTTCCCCGAACCGCTGTCCCCCACGATAAATACAAATTCGCCTCTGTTAATATGTAGATTTACGTCCTTAAGCGCCGGTGCGCCGGTGGAATAAGCTTTACATACGTTCGTCAGCGTAATGATCTCATTCGGTACTGCCGTACTTCTCTTTCTCCGTTTCTCTGCCACGCTCTTCACCACTTCCATCTTTTTCGTATTATGATACCGCTTCTCAATAGTCAAAGCTTTCCATATATTTCATATATCTTACCACCATAAGAGCGATCTTGAAAGTGATCGCATCCTCAAACACTCTCAAATCAAGTCCCGTGCTCTTCTGCAGCTTATCCAGACGATATACCAGCGTGTTTCTGTGAATGAATAACTGTCTGGAAGTCTCGGAAACATTCAGCGAGTTCTCAAAAAACTTATTGATCGTTGTCAAAGTCTCCTCGTCAAAATCATCCGGACTCTTACCGTCAAATATTTCCTTAATAAACATTTTGCACAAAGGAATCGGCAGCTGATAGATCAGACGCCCGATCCCCAGTTCGCTGTATGCGATGACATCCCGCTCTCCAAAGAAGATCTTGCCCACGTCCAGCGCCATCTTGGCCTCCTTAAACGAACGGCTCACATCCTTGATCTCTCCCACGGTCGTGCCATAGGCTATCCTGACATTCTGATAATTCTCCTTCTCCAAAAAAGCTGCCATGGACGATGCCGCCTGGTCAATGGTTTTTGCATTATCCCCCTCGGACAGATCCTTGACTACGATCACATTGCTCTCATCTACCGCAGTAATAAAGTCCTTACTGTTGCTGCTCAGGAAAGTACGCATCGTCTCGAGCACATTGCTGTCCCTGGCATTGTCTGTCTCTATGATCAATGCAACGCGCTTTACATCCGTCTGAATATGCAGCTTCTTGGCCCTGCTGTAAATGTCCACCAACAGCAGGTTATCCAAAAGCAGATTCTTGATAAAATTGTCTTTGTCAAACCGCTCTTTATAGGCGACCAGCAGATTCTGGATCTGGAAAGCAACCATCTTGCCCACCATATAGACGTCCTCACCGATCCCCCCGGCGATCAGGACATATTCTAACTGCTGCTCATCAAATATCTTAAAATACTGATATCCCTGGATCTCCTGCGAATCAGCCGGTGATCTGGCAAACTCCGCCGCCGGTTTCCCGCATTTCTCCATCTCCTCTGCCGTCATGGCTACTACCTTCCCATCAGTATCCACAACACAAAGCTCCACCCTCGCAATCGATTTCAACCCTTCGATCGTACTCTGTAAAATCTGATTCGAAATCATACCCCACCTCTTATCATTCTTTAAGCAAATTACACAAATATGAACCATCGGATTTCATCAAAATAGAACATCCAGATTCCATTTTAATTGATATTTACAAAAAAATCTACCACCATTCATGAATTTTTTGTGTATTTTATAAAGAAAAGGAATTATTTTCCTGTTTTTCATGTTTAGACATTTTACACAAAGACGGAAAGTGAACTGAGAAACAGAAAACATTTGATAAAACAATAAAGAAATCTCCCTCGAAAAACGATATATACTACAGGAGGTGATGTCATGGATATAGCAGCATTATCGATCGCAATGGCAACGGTAAATACACAAAGCGCTTACGGCGTTGCGATGCTTAGTAAATCGCTGGATCAGGTTTCTTCCATGGGTGACCAGATCACGGAAATGATGGACACCGCCGGTATGGAGCTGTCTGTCAATCCCAATCTCGGCGCCAACATCGATATCCGGATATAGTGAGATCTGCTTCGCGAACTCGTAAAGCCGAAAATTTCCTATATCAAAATAGAATCCCATCCACACTGATTTCCGGTACGGAACACTACTCATTCCCGTCAGGACGCAGTCATAGATGGGATTTTATAAAGGCGGTAACTGCCCTACTTTAGCCGGATCGCGCGTTCCGTGATCTGGATCATGCCTTCTTTCAGCAGGTGGCCGACCGCTCTTTTGAACTCGTTCTTGCTCATCTGCGTCTCCCGTCTGATCACCTCCGGCGAAGCTTTATCCGTAAACGGCAGCGCGCCGTCAAAGCTCTCTATGATCTCCAACACCCTGCGCGCATCCTTCTCAATCTGCAGATAAGCCTTCTCACGAATGCTCAGATCCAGCTTACCGTCCTCCTTCACTTCCGTGACACGGGCCTCGATCACATCCCCGATCTGCACCGCGCCATACAGCTCCCTCTGGGGAATCAGTCCCGAATACCGGTCATCCACCGCCACAAAAGCGCCAAAGTTCCTGCTGATCTCATAGACCGTCCCCCTGACTCTGTCATCCTTCCGATAGGGGCTGTCCGTGGACAGATACGGATACACATTCATGGTGGCGCACAGCCGGCTGCTCTTGTCTATGTAGAGCGCCGCCAGGCATTCCTCTCCGGCAGATACTTTCCTCGTCTGTTCCTTAAAGGGAAGCAGCAGCTCCTTCTCCAGACCCCAGTCCAGAAAAGCGCCGATCTTCCCCACCTGCGCTACGCTCAGACGTGCGACATTGTGGAGCGTGACCTTCGGCCTTGCGGTGGTCGCGATCAGGCGGTCCCTGGAATCCCGGTAGATGAATACCTCCACCTCATCGCCGCTCTGCGCCCCTTCCGGCACCTGCTTCTTCGGAAGCAGCACCCGCTCCTCCCTGTCTTCCCCATCCCAGAGATAGACGCCGAAGTCCACTCTTTTCAATATCCGTAACGTCTGGATCTCTCCCAGTCTAATCATAAGTTCCTCTCTTTCTTCCTGCCGCTCAGTGCATAACGGCTCAGAGCGCCGCCGGACTTATTGTCCGCAAACGCAGACGGGCCGCCCTGGCTGCACCGTCACCTCAGCTCCACAATACTGTACGGCCTGCCGTCTTCCTTATTCAATGACACGATGTACTGCCCGCTGTCTTCATCCGCCGACACCACCGGGCAGATCCTGTCCCCCAGCATCGCCTGACTCTTATACTCCACCCGCAGCTGCTTCACGTATAAGTCCTTCGGGACATATTCCATCGCCATCCGCACATACTGCCCGTTATTGACATGATTGTTCGTGTCCAGATGATGCTCCTTCACCGCAAAAGGCTCCATGGGCCTGCCCTCTGCCGGCACGCGGATCTTGCGCGGTGCGTACTCCATTGGGTACTTTTCCTCCAGCACATAACCCGCCAGCATCTTCTCGCTGGGCTTCGCCGGCGCCATCTTATCCATATCCATCAGACTCCAGATGGAATTGGCATAAGCGAGTACTTCCCCCTCCGCGGTCTTCATCTCAAAATTACGATAGCCGACGAACCCCTTAAACTCATAGGGTGCCGTTCCGATCACGATCCGCTCACACAGATGCGGATACCTGTTGACGCAGATCTGCCACGCGGACAGCATCCACACCTGGTTCAATTCCCGCAGATAATCCGTGCCCAACCCGATATCCTCCGAATGAAACGTGGAGCAGTCCTGGAAATAGTCCAGAAGCGCGATCAGCGTCATATTACCGTCAATGCCCACCTCACTGTATCTTACTCTGCTGTCAAATGTATACATCGTCTTTTATCACCTTTCCAGTAACTATTCAGCCTTCGGCTTCATAGTTACTGCTTTCCCACTCTTCTCTTCCTCAAGCGCCTTGCTGCGGATTTATTATCTTCACTTCCAACGCTCCAGCCTTCGACCACACGGGAAGCTCCTGCGCGCAGACGACCCGGCCGCAATATTCTGTCTCCCAGCTCACACTCCCGTCTGCATCCCGGTAAGTGATATGCGTCAGGCAGTATTCTCCCTGCTCGTATCCATATCCGTCCCCCTCATCCTCATATAAAGTAAATTGTCCGTCCGCGCCAGGATAGATCTGCAACGTCACCCTGCCCGCCGCAGCCTGAGACGCCCACTCTCCTTCTTCCGCCACAGGCAGGATCGAACCTGCGCGCACATACACGGGAATGCTGTCGATACCGGCCAAAGCATTGATTTCCTGACCACCCTCATATTTCTTCCCATCCCGCAGATCATACCACTGTGTTCCTTCCGGCAGGTAGACTTTTCTTGTCTTTTCCACATGCTCCACCGGAATACCGCCCGGCAGATAATACATAGGTTCCGTCACCGGACAGATCAGAAGAAAAGAGCCAAACATATACTCGTACGCCACATCAGCCGCCCGTCTGTCATGAGGAAAATCAAATACCAGCGGCCGCATCATCGTCGCGTCCTCTTTCCACACGCTTCCTGCCAAAGAATAAATATATGGAAGCAGGCGGTATCTCAATCGAATGGCCGCCAGGATCGCCTCATAAAAAGGCTCTCCCTCCCCGCCGAAATTCCATGGCTCCCTGCGACAATCTGTACCATGGCTGCGGAAAATCGGTAAAAATGCACCGTACTGAAACCATCTGGTATACAGCTCCCTGTAACCAGGATCCTCATTTCCATCCTCAAATTCACCATCCCAGAACCAGGGCGTACCCTTCTTCACAAAGAAGGCGCCAATATCCAGTGTCCAGTAGGGCAGACCGGAAGCGCTGAACTGTAAACCTGCTACAGTCTGACGACGCAGTGTCTCCCAGCGCGCACAAGTATCACCGGACCACAGAATCGTTCCATACTTCTGACTGCCCAGATAACCATTCCTGGTCAGATTCGTTACCCGCTTCCTTGCTGTACGGCTCCGCTGCCCCTCATAGACTGCCCTCGCATGATAAAGTCCATAAGCGTTGGACTGCTCCGGCGGCATATATCTTCCCGCCGTCTCCACGAACTCACGATACATCTCTCCCGGCTCTGGCTTTACAGGCCTGCCCCACTCTGGCGTCACCGGCTCGCTGGAATCACACCACCATGCATCCACACCATGGCAAAACAGCCCTCTGTCAGCCTGTTCCCAGTAAAGCTTCCTGCCTTCCTCGCTGAAAGCATTGTAGATTTCGCTGGCAGGCAGAAGCAGCCCCCGGTCCAGAAACTCCTGATAATTATCACACCGCTCACTCATATTGGGCCAGATGGAAAGCATGAAATGCACATCCTTTTCATGCAGCTTCCTTATCATACCGGAGGGATCCGGGAAACGCTTTGCGTCAAAAGATTTCTGTCCCCACAAATCCCCCTCCCAGCTCATCCAATCCAGAACCAGCGCATCCAGACCGATATGACTTTGCCGGAACCGGTCTGCCGTATCCAGAAGCTCCTGCGCATTCTCATAACGTTCCTGGGACTGGATATAACCGAAGGCCCATCTGGGCAGCATGGCTGCTTTTCCCGTCAGGCGGCGGATCCCCGCCGTCACCTGATGCAGATCCTCCCCTGCCATAAAATAATAATCCAAATATTCATCCGCTTCCGTATACAGATAAGAACCGTAGGCGGTGTCACTGAAAACAGCCGGACTTTGCGTGGAGGAAAGAATCCCCCAGCCCTTATCCGACAAAAGCACCGGAAGCGCGATCTTCAGATTCGCCTGATGCAGATACTGGACAGTCCCCCGCAGATTCCATACACCCTCCTCTGCCTGTCCTAAGCCAAACAGCCTCTCTTCTTCCTCAAAGGAAAGATGCAGTCTGGTATGGTACAATTTACGGTCAAATACCTTATCGGCCTCCCGAATCCGGCGCTTGATGCCATCCGGGGTCTTAACTTCCTCAATCCTTGTGTTTTCGTTGATCACCATACGACAGGAATCAAATTCCTCCAACACATGGCTTTCCCTCTTCCGCTCCGCCAGAAGCAAAGAACCATCTTTTTTCCGGTATGTAACAGATCCTGTCAGCCTGTTGACAGACGCCAGAAGATATCCGGTCTCAATCAGGATCTCTCCCTCCGTCTCCTGCCAGTCCCAGTCGCAGGAAACAGACAGATCGCAGATCTCCCTCCCCTGATCCTGGCCAAACCTTCCATTTTCCGTATAAGAAACACGCAGAATACCTGCCTCCTGGGGAAGGATGCGCAAAATGCCCGCCTCCTGCTCCAGATACAGGGCGTTTCCTTCTTTATATACGTTGTGAATCATCCGCTTCTTTGCGGGTGCTGCTTCCAGCATGATTACCTCCTTATCAGAACATCTCCCCTGCCGATTACCCCTTTTGAAAAGA
Source organism: uncultured Lachnospiraceae bacterium (assembly GCA_947564645.1). Classification (GTDB taxonomy): domain Bacteria; phylum Bacillota; class Clostridia; order Lachnospirales; family Lachnospiraceae; genus UBA3282. The sequence goes on along the minus strand of CANOCU010000017.1, from coordinate 2,852 downwards.
TCATTCTTTACATTATACTTCTTCCCCACCCAAAAGACAATCACAAGATGGAAGACGGGCAAATTCTAAAATATTCTATAAAAACACGACACTTTTTAGTGTAAATTGACATGTTCCAATCTGGTATCGGAAGAAGAAAAGCGTATACTGAAATTACGGCAGCAAAACGAAACGTTTCTGGAAAGGAGAGGTGATCATGGCGACAAAAATGTTGATGAAAGGAGCCGTGCTGCCCGGAAACAGCACGGTAGAATTGAAGGACTTTGAAATACCGAAACCGGGATACGGACAGGTGGTGATTCAGACAAAGGCAACCACGATCTGCGGCAGCGATATCCGCTGTATCTACAGGGAGCATACAGGAAAAGGACCGGAGGGATATATACCGGGCATGGTGGCAGGACACGAGCCCTGCGGTCAGATCGTGGAAGAAGGCGAAGGGTTAAAGCGTTTCAAAAAGGGAGACAGAGTAATTGTCTATCATATTTCGGGCTGCGGGGTATGCAATGACTGTCGCCGGGGATATTACATTTCCTGTAAGAGCAGATTCAGACAAGCCTATGGCTGGCAAAGGAACGGCGGTATGGCTCCCTATATTCTGGCAGATGAAAAAGATCTGATCGCTCTGCCCGACGAACTGTCCTATAAAGACGGCGCACAAGTGGCATGCGGATTCGGCACAGTCTATGAGGCGATCGAGAAGATCGGTGTCTGCGGTAACGATGCGGTACTGGTGACGGGACTCGGACCGGTCGGGCTTGCAGCGCTCATGCTTGCAAAAGCTCTGGGAGCCAACAAGCTCATCGGCGTGGAGATGAACGATTACAGGATTGCGCTTGCCAGGAAACTTGGACTGGTAGATCTGGTCGTAAAACCCGAAGACGACGCTTTGGATAAAATTCTGGCAGCCACGGGTGGCAAGGGTGTGGAGCGCGCTATCGACGCATCGGCAAACGACGGCGGCAGGCAGCTCGCTATCCGTGCCACCAGAGAATGGGGTAAAATCGCATTTGTCGGAGAAGGCGGCACATGCAGCTTCAATCCCAGTCCGGACATTATTCACGGGCAGAAGACTATTTATGGTTCCTGGGTCACATCTCTCTGGCGGATGGAAGAACTGGTTGAGAGACTGGTACGATGGAACATTCATCCGGAGGATCTGATTACGCATGAATTTCCATTGGAAAAAGCAGGAGAAGCCTACAGTCTTATGGCAGGCGGCCAGTGCGGTAAGGTTGCTGTAGTATTTGATTAAGAGGACAAAGGTAAAACATATGGAACAGAAAATAGAACAATCCTTGATCCCAAAGAGAACATTGCCCGGCGGAGAACAGATTCCCTGTATGGGGCTTGGCACTTTCGGATCGGACAAATATGGTGCAGAGGTAGTCTCAGAGGCAGTGTACAGCGCGATCAAATATGGGTACCGCCTGATCGACTGCGCCTCGGTATATCAGAATGAAGCGCAGATCGGGCAGGTTCTTCAACGAGTGTTCGCGGAGGGCGTCGTAACGCGGGAGGAACTCTTTATCACTTCCAAGGTATGGAATGACAGGCATGGAGAAGGGGAAGTCATCGCTTCCTGTAAAGAAAGCTTAAACGATCTTGGACTTTCTCAGATCGATCTGTACTTTGTTCATTGGCCCTTCCCAAATTATCATGCGCCGGGATGCAGCGGAAATGCCAGGAATCCGGATTCCAGACCGTTTTCGACAGAAGAATTTATGTCGGTATGGCATCAGTGCGAAACCCTGGTGAACATGGGACTTGTGCGATATATCGGAATGAGTAACATGACTATCCCCAAGCTGAAAGCAGTGCTGCCCTTATGCAGGATAAAACCTGCCGCTCTGGAAATGGAACTGCATCCGTCCTTCCAGCAGCCGGAGCTATTTGATTATGCAGTCACACACAATATCCTCCCCATCGGCTATTGCCCGATCGGTTCCCCTTCCCGTCCTGAAAGAGACCGGACAGCGGAAGATGTTGCTGATACAGAGCTGCCTTCCGTGGCGGCTGCCGCCAGGGCGCATCAGGTACATCCTGCGGTCATCTGCCTGAAATGGGCAGTGCAGAGAGGACAGATCCCGATTCCCTTTTCGGTAAAGGAACCACAGTATATTGCTAATCTGCATTGCGTCACCTGCGACCCGCTCACAGATGATGAGATGGAAGCGATCCGTCTGGACGACAAGGGCTGCCGTCTGGTCAAAGGACAGGTCTTTTTGTGGGAGGGCTCCAAGAGCTGGGAAGACCTCTGGGATGTGGACGGAACGATCACCCAATAACAAAAGCTTATGGAAAGGAAAGAAGATTATCTATGCTGAAAGGAATTCCGAAAATACTATCGCCACAGCTTCTGAAGGTGCTCTGCGAGATGGGACACAGCGACACGATCGTCATTGCGGACGGTAATTTTCCGGCCGAGAGTATCGGTAAGGATGCTGTTGTAATACGGATGGATGGGCACGGAACCTGTGAGATCCTGGAAGCCATCCTGCAGTTGTTTCCCCTGGATACTTATGTAGAAAAGCCTTTTCACCTAATGCAGGTGATGAAAGGAGATCCGGTAGAGACGCCTATCTGGAATCGATACCGCGAGATTGTAAATGCCGCCGATCCAAGAGGAGAAGCAGTCATCGGGGAAATAGAACGCTTTGCGTTCTATGAGAAAGCACGCAGCGCTTATGCTGTCATCGCTACCGGAGAAGAAGCGCTGTATGCCAATATCATGCTGCAAAAGGGTGTTGTTTTTTTCTGAACATTAAAAGACCCCGGCAAGTCATTCTTACCGGGGTTCTACACTGGGCTACAAGGATTCGAACCTTGAAATGACGGAGTCAGAGTCCGTT